>DASWHY010000591.1:0-3473 GCA_036397955.1 Thermoanaerobaculia bacterium
CCAGGGCTCGCACCCCCACACGATGCACTTCCACGGCTGGCATCCGCCGGCGATGGACGGGTCGCTCCCCGAGCACCAGGTGGCGCCCGGCGACAGCTTCCTCTACGAGTTCGACGCCGAGCCCTTCGGCCTCCACCTCTACCACTGCCACTCGGTGCCGCTGAAGCGGCACATCCACAAGGGCCTCTACGGCGCCTTCATCGTCGATCCCAAGACGCCGCGCCCGCCGGCGGACGAGCTGGTCATGGTGATGAACGCCTTCGACACCAACTTCGACGGCGAGAACGAGGTCTACGCCGTCAACACGGTGGCGCACTTCCACATGCTGGAGCCGATCGCGGTGGAGGTCGGCCGCCTGGTGCGGATCTACCTCGTCAACGTCACCGAGTTCGACCCGCTCAACAGCCTCCACCTGCACGGCATGTTCTTCAAGGTCTACCGCACCGGCACCTCGCTCGAGACGCAGGAGGTGACCGACACGCTGATGCTCTGCCAGGGCGAGCGGGCGATCCTCGAGACCACCTTCCGCTACCCCGGCCAGTTCATGTTCCACGCCCACCAGAGCGAGTTCGCCGAGCTCGGCTGGATGGGGTTCTTCGCCGCCGCCGGGGGGAACGGTGAAGCCTGAGACCGGGCGCTCGCTCCTCCTCGCGCTGCTGCCGCTCGTCGCGCTCGCGGCGCTCCTCGTCTGGATCGTCCGCTCGCGGCCGACCGAGGCGCTGCGCGGCGACGCGCCGCCGGTCGAGGTGCTCCAGATCCAGCGCGTGGAGCTCGGGCCCGGCGAGCTCCTGGTCTCGGTGCTCAACGACGGTCCGGACCCCTCGACGATCGCGCAGGTGCAGGTGGACGACGCCTACTGGGCGTTCACGCAGGAGCCGGCCGGAGCGCTCGGCCACCTCGACCGCGCGCGGCTGCGCATCCCCTACCCCTGGGTGCACGGCGAGACGCACGTCGTCCGCCTGGTCACCGCGACGGGGCTGACCTTCGACCACGAGATCGCGGTGGCGCTCCCGACGCCGCGGCCCGGCTGGCGCACCTTCGGGCTCTTCGCCCTGATCGGCCTCTACGTCGGGATCATCCCGGTGGCGCTGGGTCTCCTCTGGTACCCGCTCGCCCACCGCCTTTCGCCGCGGGCCCTCGACTTCCTGCTGGCGCTGACGCTGGGGCTGCTGCTCTTCCTCCTCGTCGACACCCTGCACGAGGGGCTCGAAGCCGCGGGCGAGCTGCCGGGGAGCTTCCAGGGGGTGGCGCTTCTCGTCTTCGGCGCCGCGGCGGCTTATCTCGCGCTCGACGCCCTGGGCGGCTGGCTCTCGCGCCGGGGGAAGGGGCTGACGGAGGCGGCGTGGGTGACGGCGCTGCTCCTCTCGATCGGCATCGGCTTGCACAACTTCGGCGAGGGGCTGGCGATCGGCGCCGCCCTGGCGCTCGGCGAGGTCGCGCTCGGCACGCTCCTCATCCTCGGCTTCACGCTGCACAACCTGACCGAAGGGCTGGCGATCGTCGCGCCGATCGCCCGGCTGCGTGTCGCCCTCGGGCGGCTCATCCTGCTCGGGGTGATCGCCGGGGCGCCGACGATCGCCGGCGCCTGGCTGGGCGGGTTCGTCTACTCGCCGGTCCTGGCGGTGCTCTTCCTGGCGTTGGGAGCCGGCGCCATCGCGCAGGTCGTGGTGCAGATCACCCGCGGCGTCGCCGGCCAGCGGCCGCTCGCCGCCTATCTCTCCAGCGCGCCGGTCGTGGCCGGCCTCTTCGCCGGGTTCGCGGTGATGTACGGCACGGGAATGCTCGTCCAGTGAGGGAACCGACGATGACGCACCTTCTCGCCAGCCTCGAGACGTTCGGCCCCCGCCGGCCGGCGCGGCCGCACGCCCTGGTGGTGCCGCTCCTCGCGCTGCTCGTGACGGGCGGCGGCATCGCGCTGGCGTTGCAAGCCCCCGATCCGGCGCCGCGGACGCTGACCCTCGCCGCGCGCGGCATGTCGTTCTATCTCCCCGGCGATCCCACGCCCAACCCGCGCCTGGTCGTCGGCCGCGCCGAAGCGGTGCGGCTGGTGCTGCGCAACGAGGACAGCGGCATCGGGCACGACGTGGCGGTGCCGGACCGGGACGGCGACCGCCAGGCCACTCGCCTGCTGCGCCGCGCCGGCGAGTCGGCGAGCCTCACCTTCCGCGCCCCCGCGACGGCGGGCGAGTATGAGTACGTCTGCACCGTCCACTCGCGGATGATGCGCGGCGTCCTGGAAGTGCGGTAAAGAAGGTCGCCGCGGCTGACCTAGCCTCGGCGCCGCCACCACCACCAGAAGATCGCGCCGAGGAGCGGCGCCACGACGACCGCCGCGGCGGCGATCAGGCGCCCGGGGATCGCGGCCGGCGCTGGGACGCGGACCGGCGCGCGCGGCGTCGCGGCGGCGGCGACGGCGGCGCAGGGGACGGGGTCGAGCACCGCCAGCTCCTGCGGCGGCCGGAACTGCCAGGCGGTGCCGGCGACGGCGAGGAGCGGCCGGCCCCGCGCGGAAGTCCCCTTGAGCAGGCAGTAGATGTCCCCGAGCATCGAGCCGTGGCTGGCGTAGTAGCCGTGGCCGAGGAGGTCGCTGCGTAGAGGCGAGGCGTTGATCGCGTCGAAGCGCTCGACGCCGCGGCTCGCCTCGAGCAGCCCGCCCTTGACCTGGCCGGCGCGCGGCTCGTCGCTGCGGATGCGGCTCGAGGCAACCAGCGCCCGGTCGTGGTCCGAGACGTAGAGCGTGACCCGCGACGCCAGCTTCGGCAGGGTGCGCAGGAAGCGGTTCTTGAAGCGGCTCGCCCAGACGTCGGGCGCCGCCAGGACGAGCTGGTCGACGAGCGGCTCGGGCTGCTGGCCGCGGGCGTAGAGCTGGCCGCGGGCGTAGAGCGCCTCGGTGACGACGCGGTTGCCCATGCTGTGGGCGATGACGTGCACGCGGCGGATGCCGGCCTCCTTCTTCACCAGGTCGAGAAAGCGGTTGAAGGCGTCGATCGACTCGAAGGAGGCGTCGTAGTCGACTCCGTAAGCGTCGAGGGCGCCGCGCGACGGCCAGCTGAACAGCATCGGCACGCCGCGGAAGTCCGCTTCGAGGTCGAAGTCGAGGTCGTAGGCGAGCTGCGCGGCCCGCCGCGCAGCCTGCTCGAAGCTGGTCTGGAAGCCGTGGACGTAGATGAATGCCTGGTCGCGTCCGGTTGCCTTGAGGTCGCGGGCCCAGGCCGCCTGATCGGCGAAGGACCGCAGCTCGGAGATCACCACGTCGCGGTCCGGGTCCTCGTCGCGCAGGCTGATGGTCAAGATCTGGAGCGGCCCCTCGATCCTCCCGATCTCGTGGCTGGGCGGAAAGGTGACCTTGAGCGTCCCGACCTCCAGGCCCTCGCGGCCGTCGGCCCGGATGGTCGCCGGGAAGCCGCCGTAGTACGCGCCCGGAAGGCACTCGCCGGGCGCGTCCCAGCGGGTCGCCGCCAGCCGGACGCAGG
>DASWHY010000592.1:0-2933 GCA_036397955.1 Thermoanaerobaculia bacterium
CAGCTCCTGGGCGCGCCGCCTCGTCAGCCGCGCCAGGCCCCCCGTGAAGACGAACTTCTTCCCCGCCAGGGGCGCCTCGATCTCCGCAGCCGCCGCCGCCTTCGCCGCCGGCGGCCCCTCCTTGAGCTTCATCCTGGCGAGCAGCTCGTCGAGCACCGCGGCGTTGCCCGGGTCGGCGAAGAAGGCGGTGATCGCCTCGGCCATCCGCGGCCCGACCCCCGCCACCTCCTGGAGCTGTTCCGCCGAGGCCCCGCGCAGCGCGGCGAAGCTTCCGAAGTGGCGGGCGAGGTCGCGCGCCACCGTCTCCCCGACCTCCGGGATCCCCAGCCCGTAGAGGAAGCGCCGCAGCTCGGCGTGGGCGGCCTTGGCGATCGCCTCGACCAGCTTCTCGGACGACTTCTGCGCGAACCCCTCGAGCGGCAGGAGCTGCTCGACGCCGAGGCCGAAGAGGTCGGGGAGCTGCCGCACCAGCCCGGCGGTGACGAAGAGCTTCGCCGTCTCGTCGCCGAGGCCGACGATGTCGAGGGCGTCGCGCCCGGCCAAGTGGACGATGCGGCCGGCGAGCTGCGCCGGGCAGCGGAAGCCGTTCGGGCAGACGGTGAAGGGTCCGCGCTCGATGAGCGGCGTGCCGCAGGAGGGGCACTCGGCCGGCATCCGCCAGACCGGGGCGCGCGCGTGCGCCCGATCGGCCTCCGGCTCCCCCTCGGGCTCGATCCGCTCGACGACCTGCGGGATGACGTCCCCGGCGCGCTGCACCCGCACGCGGTCCCCTTCGCGGATGTCCTTGCGCGCCACCTCCTCGCGGTTGTGCAGGGTGGCGCGCGAGACGGTGACGCCGCCGAGCTCGATCGGCAGCAGCAGCGCGACCGGCGTCACCACCCCGGTGCGGCCGACGCTGGTGGCGATCGACAGCACCTTCGTCACCTCCTTGCGCGGCGGGAACTTGAAGGCGAAGGCCCAGCGCGGGTGGCGCGAGGTCCACCCCAGCCGCGCGCGCGCCGGCAGGTCGTCGAGCTTGACGACGACGCCGTCGATCTCGTAGTCCAGGTCGTCGCGCCGGCCCTCCAGCGCGTCGTGGTAGGCGACGATCTCGTCGGCCGTCGCCGCCTGCGCCGTCAGCTCGTTGACCCGGAAGCCCCAGTCGGAGAGCGCCGCCAGCACCTCGCCCTGCGTCGTCTCCGGGAAGCCCTCGGCCAGCAGGATGTCGTAGGCGTAGAGGTCGAGCGGGCGCGCCTTGGTGATCTGCGGGTCGAGCTGGCGGAGCGCCCCGGCGGCGGCGTTGCGCGGGTTGGCAAAGGGCTCCTTGCCCTCGGCGAGGAGCCGCTGGTTGAGCTTCTCGAAGTCGCGGACCCGCATGATGACCTCGCCGCGCACCGCCAGGAACGGCGGCACCGGGCGGGGGCGGTCGCGCAGGCGGAGCGGCACCGCCGGGATGGTGCGGACGTTCTCGGTCACCCCCTCGCCGACGCGGCCGTCGCCGCGCGTCGAGCCCTGGTGCAGGCGCCCGTCGCGGTAGACCAGCTCGATCGAGGCGCCGTCGAGCTTCGGCTCGAGGGTGTAGGCGACCTCGGCCTCCGGCCCCAGGCCCTTGCGCACCCGCTCGTCGAAGCGGCGCAGCGCCGCCTCCGACTGGTCGGAGTCGAGCGACAGCATCGGGGCGGCGTGCTCGATCGTCGGGAAGCTCGAGAGCGGCTGGCCGGCGACGCGCTGGGTGGGGGAGTCGGGGGCGACCAGCTCCGGGTGCCGCTCCTCCAGCTCGCGCAGCTCGCGGAAGAGGCGGTCGTACTCCTCGTCGGAGACTTCCGGGCTGTCGCGGACGTAGTAGAGGTAGTCGTGGTGGCGGATCGCGGCGGCCAGCTTGTGGATCCGCGCCTCGGCGCGCTTGCGGCTCAATGCCCCCCCCGTGTGGGTGCCCCGTCGGGGCCGCTAGACTCTAGCGGAAGGCGGCGCTCCGGCCGGCATCTTGCAGACCGGGCGTCCTCGGGAGGAACCACGCGCTTGCCACGACGCAGACGGCGGACGGCCTCGCTCTGGAGCCGCCAGGGGCTCGGCTGGAAGGAGCTCGCCGGCCGCATCTACCGCGACATGAACGAGGACGGCCTCTACGGCCACTCGGCCGAGCTGGCCTACTACTTCCTCTTCTCGGTCTTCCCGCTCCTCGTCTTCCTGACCACGCTCCTCGGCTACATGGCCGGCGACAGCGCGGCGCTGCGGATGGAGCTCTTCGGCTACCTGCGCCGGATCGCCCCCTCGGGGGAGGTCTGGGCCCTCCTCATGAACACGCTCAACGAGATCACCCAGGGACGGACCGGCCTCAAGCTCTACTTGAGCCTCTTCGTGGCCCTCTGGGTCGCCTCGACCGGGATGATCGCGATCGGCCGCACGCTCAACCGCGCCTGCGGCTTGCGCGAGACTCGCCCTTGGTGGAACCGCCGGCTGACGGCGCTGATCCTGACGGTCATCTTCTCGGCGCTCATCATCTCGGCCCTGGTGCTCATCCTCTACGGCCACGCCCTGGTCGGCTTCATCGCCGACCGCCTCGCGATCGACCCCTTCATCGAGACGGTCTGGGCCTTCCTGCAGTGGCCGGTGGTGCTGGTCTTCGTGCTGGTGTCCTTCGAGATGGTCTTCAACTACGCCCCCAACCTGGGCAAGAGCCCGCACCGGGTGTGGTGGACGCCGGGGGCGATCCTCGGCGTCACCCTCTTCGTCGCCGCCACCTGGGGGCTCAAGAGCTACCTCGCGCAGTTCGGCGCCATCAACAAGGCCTACGGCTCGCTCGGGGCGGTGATCGTGCTGCTGCTCTGGTTCTACTTCACCGCCTTCGCCATCTTGATGGGCGGCGAGGTCAACTCCGAGCTCGCCCGCGCCCGCGCCGAGCTGCGCGAGCGCCAGGGCCTGCCGGCCATCGAGCCCAAGCCCCCCCGGCGCCC
>DASWHY010000593.1:0-6170 GCA_036397955.1 Thermoanaerobaculia bacterium
TCCGCGTCACCAACAAGCGGAGCCAGAACTTCTACGCCGAGAGCCTGCTCAAGCTCCTCGCCGCCGAGCGCTGCGGCGAGGGGAGCTGGCAGGCGGGAATCAAGGCGGTGGCGGAGTGGCTGGCGTCGATCGGCGTGCCGCAGGGCGGCTTCGTGATGAGCGACGGCTCGGGCATGAGCCGCGAGAACCGCTTCACCCCGCGGCAGCTCACGACGGTGCTGCGCCACATGTTCTTCCACCCCGCGGGGACCGAGTTCGTGCAATCGATGCCCTACGGCGGCGAGGACAACGGCTCGTGGAAGAAGCGCCTCGCCGACCCGCCCTACGCCGGCAACGTCTACGCCAAGACCGGCACCCTCGACGGCGTCTCCACCCTCTCCGGCTACGCCAAGGCGGTCTCCGGCAAGGTCTACGCCTTCTCGATCCTCTGCAACCAGGCCCGCAGCGCCGCCGACGCCCGGCAGGCGCAGGACCGGATCGTCATGGCGCTGGTGGACAACGGATGAGACGCAGCGCGAGCGGCCCCGCGGCTACCCCTCCACGCCTCCGGCGTCCGCAAAGCACTTCTTCGCGCGCTCGTTGCGCGGCTTCAGGGCCTTGGCCATGTTGCAGGCCTTGAGCGCCTCGTCCTTGTCCCCGAGCGCGAGATAGACCTCGCCCATCGCCAGCCGGGCGTCGAAGTTCTCGAGCTGCGCCGCGGACTCGTGGAACTTCTCGAGGGCCTGCTTGTAGAGCTGCTCGCGCTCGGCGGCCTCGGTCGCCTTCTCCGCCCGCTGTCGGAACTTGACTCCCTGGCGGTACGCCTTCGCCGCCTTCGCGTTCTCGTCCTGGTAGGCGCCGCCGCCGAGGCCCTCGGTGGGATCGAGCTGAGCGTACGCCGGCGCGGCGAGGCCGAGGACCATGAGCACGATGCTGCCGAAACGATGGACTGCCATGCGACCCTCCAATTCCGATGATTGCGCCGATGCTACACCAGGTCTCCCTCTACCCGGGACGCGCCAGGCTCCGGGGACGCCTCGCGACCGCCGGAAACGCGCGCAGAACCGGATCGTCGAACGTCGCCAGCGGCAGGGCTTCGCGCTCGGCCAGCTCGACGAAGAGGGTGTCGTAGGCCGCGATGCCGGAGGCGTGGGCGCGCAGGAGGGCCCCGTGCCACAGGCTCGGCACCGCGACGGAGACGATACCAAGCGACTTGGCGAGGTCCAGGCGCTCGACCGCGCCGGGAAGATCGACGACCCCGGCCCTCACCGCCATCCAGAGCACGTTCGTCAGCTCGGCTTCCCAGGAGGCCGGAGCGAGCGCCTCCGCGACGGTGCGCCAAAAGGCTTTGCACTCCTCTTGGAAGGGTTCCGTGTCGAGCAGGGAGTAGGCGATGACGTTGGTATCGACGACAGTCTTCACCTACGGCCTTCCTTGATCCAGGACTCGATCTCCTCGGGCGAGGTCTTCCGCGTCTGCGAGGCCCAGAGTCGTTCGATCTGCTCGATCGCCGACAGGCGATCCCCGGCGTGGCGCTCGAGGATCTCGCGGACCTCCTGCTCCATCGAGCGATGGTTGCGGCGGGCGAGCTCCTTGAGCGAGTCGACGGTCTCGGGCGGAAGATTGCGGATCGTGAGGGTCGCCATGACTGCAGAATGCTAGCATGGGAGCGCCGCCGCGGCATGCGATCCTTACCCCGCCAGGAGAGCGCCATCGTGATCACCACCGACGCCCCCCCGGTCGATTACCGGGAGCTGATGAAGAAGGTCGAGCAGGTGGTGGCGGTCATGGACCGCGGCGAGGACACCGGCGCGACCATCCAGTCGATCGTCGCCACGATCGTCCAGAAGTTCCGCGACGAGCTGGGGATCTACGGCGGGCGGCTCTACCGGCGCAGCGGCCGGTCCTACGTCCTGCAAGGGACCTTCGGCGACGCCAAAGAAGTGCCGGCGGGCCTCAAGATCCCGGTCAGCTACCGCCCGGTCAAGCTGCTGCTCGAGCAGGGCGCGGTCTACATGGGCCCCGACGACCCGCAGGTCGACCGCAGCCTCGAGGAGCAGGTCGGCGCCGGCGACTTCGCCGCCATCGAGGTCGGCGACGAGGAGTACATCCTCGCCTTCGACGTCTGTCCCGGCCACCACCCCGACGACATCCTGTTCTCGCTCGGCATTCTCCGCCACTCGATCAACCAGAAGATCCGCCGCGAGCGCATGCAGGGGATCTTCGAGGAGGCGCGGAAGATCCAGGCCTCGATCCTGCCGCGGCGAGTGCCGGAGTACGGCGCCTTCGACCTCTGCGGCCGCTCGGAGTCGATGGAGGAGGTGGGGGGCGACTACTACGACTACATCCCGGTGACCGAGAAGATCCTCGGCCTGACCATCGCCGACGTCTCGGGGCACGGCCTGCCGGCCGCCCTCCAGGTGCGCGACATCTACATGGGGCTGCGGATGGGGCTGGCGCGCGACTTCAAGATCGTGCGCACCGTCGAGCGGATGAACAAGATCATCCACCAGAGCACGCTGACCAGCCGCTTCGTCTCGATGTTCTACGGCGAGCTCGAGCTCAACGGCGTCTTCATCTACGTCAACGCCGGCCACCCGCCGCCGTTCCACCTGGCGCGCGACGGCGCCGTGCAGTTCCTCGAGGAGGGGGGCCCGGTGCTCGGGCCGCTCGCCCACGCCACCTACGAGCGCGGCTTCGTGATCATGAAACCGGGGGACACCCTGGTCTTCTACACCGACGGCATCGTCGAGGCGCGTGGCCGCGGCGCGGACGGCAAGATGGAGGAGTACGGCGTCGCGCGCCTGCTGCGCGTCGCCGCCGACCACCGCGCGCGCTCCGCCGAGCAGATCGTGGACGCCGTCTTCCAGAGCGTCCTCGACTTCACCGGCGAGGCGTCGCAGGAGGACGACCGAACCGTCCTCGTGGTCCGCTACCCGGACTGAGCCTTCCCGTCTCCTTGTGCCAAAATGGCTCGGCAATGGCCGAGAAACCCCTCGTTCTCGTCATCGACGACGAGAGCGGCTCGCGGGAGTCGATGGCGATCGCGCTCGAGAAGGCGGGGCTCGCCGTGCGCACCTTCGACGACGCGCGCAAGGCGCTCGACTACCTGGCGGAGAACGACGGCGTGCGGCTGGCGGTCTGCGACCTGCGGCTGCCCGGCACCGACGGCCTGGCCTTCCTCCAGGAGGTGCGCGAGCGCGGCGACGAGCTGGCGGTCGTCCTGGTCACCGGCTACGGCTCGATCGAGTCAGCGGTCGAGGCGATGCGCGTCGGCGCCGACGACTACCTGACCAAGCCGGTCGACCTCTACGAGCTGCGGCAGCGGGTGATGAACCTGATCGAGAAGCAGCAGCTCCGCGAAGAGGTGACGAGCCTGCGGCAGATGCTCGACAAGCGCTACGGCTTCGAGAGCATCATCGGCCACTCGGCGCCGATGGAGCGGCTGTTCGAGCAGATGCAGCTCGTCGCCCCGACCCGCTCGACGGTGCTGGTCGTCGGCGAGAGCGGCACCGGGAAGGAATTGGTCGCGGCGGCGATCCACCGCGCCAGCCCGCGGCGCAACGAGCGCTTCCTCGCCATCAACTGCGGCGCCATCCCCCCGGACATCCTGGAGAGCGAGCTCTTCGGCCACGAGCGCGGCTCCTTCACCGGCGCCATCGCGCGCAAGATCGGCAAGTTCGAGCTCGCCCACCGCGGCACCCTCTTCCTCGACGAGATCAGCGAGCTCTACCCCGAGCTCCAGGTCAAGCTGCTGCGCGTCCTCGAGGAGCGGCAGATCATGCGCGTTGGCGGCGGCGAGCTGATCCCGGTCGACTTTCGCCTCCTGGCCGCCACCAACCGCGACCTCGAGCGCGTGGTGACGGAGGGGAAGTTCCGCGAGGACCTCTACTACCGGCTGAAGGTCGTGACGCTGCGCATCCCGCCGCTGCGCGAGCGGCCGGAGGACGTGCCGTTGCTGGCCGAGCACTTCCTGGCGCTCTTCTGCGAGGAGCACGGCAAGCCGCCGAAGCGGCTGGCGCCCGAGGCGCTGGAGCTCCTCGCCCGCTTCCCCTGGCCGGGCAACGTCCGCCAGCTCAAGAACGTGATCGAGTCGGTGGTGGTGTTCCACCAGGGCGAGGTGGTGGAGCCGGCCGACCTGCCGGCCGAGGTGCGCGACGCGGCCACCGTCTCGGCGGCGGGCGGGCGGGTGCAGTCGGCGGTCGGCGGCACGCGGACGATGGAGGAGATCGAGCGCCAGGCGATCCTCGAGACCCTCGCCCGCACTGGCGGCCACCGCGCCAAGGCCGCCGACCTGCTGGGGATCGGCCTGCGCACCCTGCAGCGGAAGCTCAAGGAGTACAAGGACGCGGGCTACTACGCCGATTAGGAGAGCGCGATGGAGCTACCGGCCGAGGTGCTGATCCACAACGAGCTGCTGGGGATCAAAGGGGGCAGGGGGACCCTGCTCCAGGTCAGCGGCGACGGCTACTACGAGGTCAACTGCCAGTTCGGCGAGCGCCTCCACCGCGCCCTCTTCCCGATCGCCGCCACCGTCCTCATCCAGCGCGAGCCGGAGCAGACGCATGCTTCGGACCTCGAGATCGAGCGCTGAGTTGCCGAAGCGGCCGGGCATGGGCAAACGCAAGGCCTCCCTTCGCTCCGCGGCGGTCGATGACGTGCTGAGCGCCGAGGTCCAGTCATAGCGCGCCCTCACGGGCGCCGGGCCCCGGACATCACCTCCGGATCGGCGAGGTCCATCCCGCGCATCGCCGCGAGTGCTTCGATTTCCTCACGCCGGGCCTTCACGCGCAGCACCTCGCGGAGGGCTTCCTCGATGGTGTCCTTGATGGTTCTCGTCGAGAGGACCCGCTGAACCTCGCGCAGCAGCTCCTCGTTGATCGCGACGCTCGTCTTGCGCATGCTCATGGCTGCTCTCCGGGGTCGGTGAGCGCCTCACCGGCTGTGGGGGCCTCCGGGTCTGGTTTGCGGCGCGGGCGGCGGCGGCGGGGGGCGATGCCGTATTCGATCAGCGTGTCGCTCTCCGGGCCGTAATGCCCCTGGAGCAGCGCGGCGATGCGGTTGCGCAGGCCGCGCACGCGCACCTGGGCCTCGGCGCGGCGGCGGGTCAGCTCGCGCAGGTGCGCCGTCGTCGCGGAGTGCTCCTGGTCGATCGCAACGAGGTCCCGCAGCTCCGTCTCGAACGCCGCGACCTCCGGCCGCAGATGCGGGAGGTCGTCGAGGAGACGGCCGGCGCCGGCGCGGAGCTGCTGCCAGAGCTTGAGCTTGTCGGCGAGGGAGTTGACTCCGTGCCTGCCGCAGGCGACGGTTACCGCGGCCCCGTCAGGCTCCCAGCTCGTCGCGGATGGCCCCGGCGATCTCGCCGGCGAGAGCGTCGATCGCCGCTTGCTCCGGGCCTTCGATCATGACGCGGGCGAGGGGCTCGGTGCCGCTGTAGCGGAGGACGAGGCGGCCGTCGGCGCCGAGGCTCTCCTCGGCGGCGCGGACGGCGGCGGCGACGCGCGGCAGCGTCGCGAGGTCGGGCTTGCGCCCCACGCGGACGTTGAGCAGCACCTGCGGGTAGCGGCGGAAGCCGGCCAGGAGCTGTGAGAGGGGCCGCCCGGACTCGCGCACCAGCCGCGCCATCTGCAGTGCGGTGAGCAGCCCGTCGCCGGTCGTGGCGAGCGACGTCTCGACGACGTGCCCGGACTGCTCGCCGCCGAGCCGGATCCCTTCCCGCCGCATCGCCTCGACGACCAGACGGTCGCCGACGCCGGTGCGCACCAGCTCGATCCCCGCGCGGGCGAGCGCCCGCTCGAGCCCGAGGTTGCTCATCGAGGTCGCTACCACTTTGCGCGGCTCGAGCTCGCCGCGAGCGGCGAGGGCGGTCCCCCAGAGGTAGAGGATGGCGTCGCCGTCGCGCACCGCGCCGGTCTCGTCGGCCAGGATGCAGCGGTCGCCGTCGCCGTCGAAGGCGGCGCCGAAGTCGGCGCCGGCTGCCGGCACCGCCGCCGCCATCTCCGCCGGCGCCGTCGAGCCGCAGCCGGCGTTGACGTTGCGGCCGTCGGGGGCGGCGTGGAGGAGCGTGGTGCGCGCCCCGAGGCGCGCGAAGGCCTCTGCCGCGTAGGCGGAGGTGGCGCCGTTGCCGGCGTCGAGCACGACGGCGAGGCCGGCCAGCGGCCGATCGCCGGGGACGCTGTCGGCCAAGTGGG
>DASWHY010000594.1:0-1519 GCA_036397955.1 Thermoanaerobaculia bacterium
CGCTCGAGTGCCACGACCAGCTCGAGGGCGTCCACCGAGTCGAGCCCCAGCCCGTCGCCGAAGAGCGGGGCGTGCTCGTCGATCATCTCGGGGGTCATCCCGTCCAGGTTGAGGCTCTCGACGATGAGGCGTTTGACGCGCGACTGGATGGCTGCGGCTGGCGACATGGCATCGACTCCAAAGGACCGCGCGCACCCGCGGGCGCGCGGGCCGCCGCTCCGCTGGACTGCCCGACCTCGGTGGTGCGCCGGAGCCGCCATCCTAGCCCTTCCCGCGCGGGCCGGGCAAGCGCCGGCGCCGGCCCGCGCCGCGGAGCGAGTGCTACGATGCCGCGGCCCTGAAGCCGAAGAGTCCCTCCTCGCAGGACCCGATCCTCACCGCGTTCGCGCGGGTGGCGCGCGACCCCTCCCGGCCGCTCGTGGTCTCGCCGCGGCGCACCGCGACCGCCGGCGAGGTGGACGCCCTGGCGCGGGCGGCCGGGGCGCGCCTCGCCGAGCGCGCGGCGGCGCTCCCGGACGGGGCGCTCGTCGGCCTCGCGGCCGCCAACGGTCCCGGCTTCCTCGCCTCGCTCCTGGCGCTGCGGCGGGCGGGCCTCGCGGCGCTCCTCTTCGATCCCCAGACCCCCGCCGCCGAGCGGCAGCGCGCGGCGCGCGCGCTCGGAGCGCGGGCGCTCCTCGAGTGCCGCACCGGCTGGCCGGCGGGCGCCGAGGACTGGACGCTGGCTGAGGTCGCCGACCCCGACCTGGCGCCGGCCGAGCTGCCGGGGATCGCCGTCGTCAAGCTGACCTCCGGCTCGACCGGCGCGCCGCGCGGCATCGCCGCGCCCGCCGCGGCGCTGGTCGCCGACGACGCGGCGCTCGCCGCGACGATGGGGATCTACCCGGACGACCGCCTCCTCGCCGCCATCCCGCTGTCGCACTCCTACGGCCTTTCCAGCCTGGCGCTGCCGGCGCTGGTGCGCGGCACGCCGCTGGTGCTCGCCGACGCCGGCGACCCGTTCGGCCCCTTCGCCGCCGCCGCGGCGGCCGGGGCGACCGTCTTCCCCACCGTCCCGGCCTACCTGAACGCCCTCCTCGCGGTGTCGCAGCCGCCCGCCTGGCCGCGCAGCCTGCGCCTGGTCGTCAGCGCCGGCGCACCGCTGCCGCCGGTCACCGCCGCCCGCTTCCGCGCCATCTTCGGCCTGCCGGTCCACGTCTTCTACGGCGCCAGCGAGTGCGGCGGCATCTGCTACGACCGCGACGGCGGCGCCGGCGAGCGCGGCACGGTGGGGGCGCCGGTGGAGGGCGTGCGGGTGGAGCTGGCGCCGCTCGAAGACGGCGGCGCGGCCGGCCGCGGCGTCGTGCGCGTGGAGTCGGCGGCGGTGGCGGCGGGCTATCTGCCGGAGCCGGACGCGCGCCTCGGCGGCGGCCGCTTCACCACCGGCGACCTCGCCGCCTGGGACGGCGGCGACCTGCGGCTCCTCGGCCGGGTGGACGACCTGATCAACATCAAGGGGAAGAAAGTGGACCCGCGCGAGGTC
>DASWHY010000595.1:0-19910 GCA_036397955.1 Thermoanaerobaculia bacterium
GGGTCGTTGGGGCGGGAGAGCGCGACCGGCCGCCCGACGCCCAGGGCGCGGCTCTCGATCTCGTAGAAGTCCGCCTCCACCCAGACCCGCGACAGGTCGGTGATGGTGAGGAGGTCCATCCCCGGCCCGACCTCCATCCCCTCGAAGACCTCCTTGGCGGTGACGTAGCCGGAGGCGGGGGCGAGGAGCGTCACGGTGCGCTGCGGCTTCCCCGTGCGGTCGAGCGCGGCGAGGAGGCTGCGCGGCGCGTCGAACAGCTCGAGACGGCGGCGGGCGGCGGTGAGCAGATCGGCGCCACCCTGCCGCACCTCGGGGAGCGAGGAACCGGCGAAGCGGCCGGCCGCCTCGCGCGCCCGCAGGTACTCCTCCTGGGTCGCCAGGAGCTGCGGCGAATAGATGGCGAGGAGTGGCTGGCCGGCGCGCACCGGCTGGCCGACGAAGTTGACGTGCAGGTGCTCGATCCAGCCGGAGATCTTGGTGTGGACGTGGCGCACCCGCGTCTCGTCGGCGGTCACCAGCCCGACGGTGCGCACCGTGCGGGTGAGGGCGCGGCGCTCCGCGACGGCGGTCTTGACCCCGGCGAGACGGAGGCCGGCGGCATCGGCCGCGACCGGCGCACGCCCGGGAACGGCGCTCGCCGCGCCGGCGGGGGCGGCGGTCGCCGCCGGGGCCGGTTCGGGAGGCGGCGGGTTTCGCCGCTCGCTCGGTATCAGGCGCATGCCGCAGATCGGGCAATCGCCTGGCGCGTCGGCGAGGAAGTCGGGGTGCATCGGGCAGTGGTACTGGACCGCGGGCGTCGGCGGCAGGCCAGCGCGGCAGGAGGTCAGATAGCCCACGAGAAGCAGCAGCGCCAGCGCAGGCAGGAGGAGGAGGACGGTCGTGCGGATCGGTCGAGACAAGCTCATGGGGCACCTCCGGTGAGACGTTCCAACTCCGCCCAGGCGGCGAAGCGGTCCGCCTCGCGACGGGCGAGCTGCACCCGGGCCTGGAGCCAGAGGTCGAAGTCTTCGATGACGGTCGAGAAGTCGCCGCGGCCGGCGAGATAGGAGGAGCGCGCGGCGTCGAGGGCGGTGCTGCTCTGCGGCAGGATCGCTTCGCGGTAGCGCAGCATCTGCCGCTCCGCCTGCAGCCAGCGGGCGCCGAGGCGGGCGGCCTCGGCGCCCGCCACGGCCTCGGCGTCGCGCAGCTCCTGGCGCGCCACCTCCAGTTCCTCCTCGGCGGCGCGGACCATCGGCCCCTGCTTCCGCTGCCGCCAGAAGGGGAGCTCGACACCGAAGCGGAGGGTGAGCACGGCGCCGAGGGAGCCGCGCGAGGCGAGGCCGGCGGCGGGGGCGAAGTCGGGCTTGAGGTCGAGGCGGGCGAGGGCGAGGCGCCGCTCGGCGGCGGCGACGGCGGCCTGCGCCACCACGACCTCGGGTGCAGCCGCGAGCGCGGTCTCTTCCCAGCCGCTCGCGGGCGGCGAGGGAGAGGGCAACGCGGCGACGTCGCCGAGCGCTGCGCCGGCGGGGAGGTCGAGCCAGCGGTCTAGCTCGGCCCCCATCGCCGCGCGCTCGGCCGCGAGGTCGTCGAGCTGCTCTCCCAGGCGGCTGACCTGGAGCTGCGCCTTGACGACGGCTTCCTGCTCGCTCTCGCCGGTGGCGTAGCGGGCGGCGGCGGTCGCCGCGAGCAGCTCGACCAGCTCGCGCGCCGCCGCCAGCGTCTCGCGCTCGCGGTCGAGAGCGTAGAGGCGGGCATAGATGGAGCGGACGGCGGCGGCCACCCGGCGCTCCTCGGCGGCCAGCTCGGCGGCGCGCAGCGCGGTCGCGGCCGCTGCCGCCTCGCCGCGGGCTCTCCGCTTGCCGGGGTAGGGGAGCGGCTGGCGCAGCTCGACGCCGGCCATCGACATGTCCTCGCTGCCGACGGTGTAGTCGGGGAAGTCCGCGTTCTGCAGCATCCCTTCGACCATCGGGTCGGGGAGGGCCGCCGCGGGCACCTCCATCAGGCGCGCCGCTGCGACCGCGGCGCGGCGGGCGGCGAGGGCCGGTGCGCGCTCCAGGGCGCGGGCCACCAGCTCCTCGACCGGAGGCGCGGCCGGCGCCGCCTCGAGGGGTTGGGCCGCCAGGGGACCGGCGAGAATCGGGGCCGCCAGCAGCAGCAGCAGGGCGCAACGGGCGATGTGACGAGTCATGACGCTCCTCGGCGCGTACGGGTCCATGGGGGGGTCCGCTCCGCGGCGGGCCGCGGAGGGTTTCAGACGCGTGCGCGGGGCGTCAGATCAGGAGGGCGGCGTGGAGCGTGAACAGGGGAACGGGAGAGGGCCGCGGAGCGCCGGCAGCGGGCGCGACGCCGGCGAACGGCGTGTGCGCCGGCGCCGGGGCGACCGCGGGCGCGGGCGTAGTGTCGGGACCGGTCGTGGGCGGCGCGGGGCTCGGCACGCCGGGCGCCGGCGCCGGTCCCGGCTCGGAGACGGAGCAGCAGCGGCCTTCGCTCGGCGCGACCTGCGGCGCGGCGCAGCAGGGCATCGCGCCGTCCAGCGGGCGTTCGTGATCGCATCCGGGCACCCGGCCGGCGGAGGCCACCTTGGCACAACCCGCCGACAGGAGCCCCGGCAGCCCGCTCACCAGAGCGAGCAGGACGAAGCCAGTGGTCAGGGCGTGTCCGCTGCGCCGCATGGCGAGCACTGTAGGGCGCCGCGCCGGCGCGGTCGCCGCCCGGCGAGGCGGTTCTCCGCTCGCCGCCGGGTGGGGCGCCTGCCTACCCGGCGGGATGGGGGCGCGCGGCTCGACGAGGACCACCCGCCGATGCTGAAGAACCCCTGATCGGCTCGGCCCCGGGGCCGCCCGCCGCGTGTAGACTTCCCTCGTGCTCCAGGAAGCTCCTCCGCGCCCGGCGGCCCCTGCGGCCGTCGAGCGCAATCCCGGGATCGGGCTCGAGCTGGGCTGGCTCCGCGGCGTGCAGGCCAACCTCAGCGCCGTCGAGCGGCGCACCGCCACCCTCACCACCCGGCGCACCGTCAAGAAGGAGTGGCAGGCGGCCTGGCTGCTCAAGGCCATCACCTGCATCGACCTGACGACCCTCTCCGGCGACGACACCCCCGGGCGGGTGCGGCGGCTCTGCGCCAAGGCGCGGCAGCCGGTGCGCGGCGACCTGCTCGCGGCGCTCGGGGCGGAGGGGCTGCCGATCCGCGTCGGCGCGGTCTGCGTCTACCACCGCTTCGTCGAGACCGCGGTCGAGGCGCTCGCCGGCTCGGACGTGCCGGTGGCGGCGGTCTCGACCGGCTTTCCGGCCGGCCTCTCCCCCTTCGCCCAACGGCTCGCCGAGATCGGCGCTTCCGTCGCCGCGGGGGCGCGCGAGATCGACATCGTCGTCACCCGCGCCCACGTCCTCATCGCCGACTGGCAGTCGCTCTACGACGAGGTGCGCGCCTTCCGCCAGGCCTGCGGCGACGCGCACCTCAAGGCGATCCTCGCCACCGGCGACCTCGCGACCCTGCGCAACGTCCACCGCGCCGCCCTCGTCGCGATGATGGCCGGCGCCGACTTCGTCAAGACCTCGACCGGCAAGGAGGGGGTCAACGCCACCCTGCCGGTCTCGCTGGTCATGGTGCGGGCGATCCGCGACTATCACCAGCGCACGGGCTTCCGCGTCGGCTTCAAGCCGGCGGGCGGGATCTCGACCGCCAAGGACGCCCTCGCCTGGCTCATCCTGATGCGCGAGGAGCTGGGGCGAGAGTGGATGGAGCCGGCGCTGTTCCGGCTCGGGGCGAGCTCGCTCCTCGCCGACATCGAGCGCCAGCTCGAATACTTCGCCAGCGGCCGCTACGCCGCCTTCTACCGGCAGCCGATCGCATGAGGGGGTGCCCATGACGGTCGCCGAGATCTTCCAGACCATGGAGTACGGGCCGGCGCCGGAGAGCGCGGACCCCGCCCGCGCCTGGCTCGAGCGCCACGGCCGCGACTTCGGCCTCTTCGTCGGCGGCCGCTGGGTGAAGCCCAAGGGGAGCGAGAGCTTCGAGACCTTCAACCCGGGCAACGGCGAGGTGCTGGCGCGGGTGACGCAGGCGGGCGCCGAGGAGGTCGACGCCGCGGTCAAGGCGGCGCGGCAGGCGCAGAAGGGGTGGTGGAAGCTCGGCGGCCACGCGCGCGCCCGCTACCTTTACGCCCTCGCCCGCCACGTCCAGAAGCACTCGCGCCTGCTGGCGGTGGTCGAGACGATGGACAACGGCAAACCGATCCGCGAGACGCGCGACATCGACGTGCCGCTGGTCGCCCGCCACTTCTACCATCACGCCGGCTGGGCGCAGCTCCTCGAGAGCGAGCTCCCCGGCTACGGGCCGGTGGGCGTCGCCGGGCAGGTCATCCCCTGGAACTTCCCGCTCCTGATGCTCGCCTGGAAGATCGCGCCGGCCCTCGCCTGCGGCAACACCGTGGTGCTCAAGCCGGCGGAGTTCACGCCGCTCACGGCGCTCGCCTTCGCCGAGATCTGCCAGGAGGTGGGGCTGCCGGCGGGGGTGGTCAACATCCTGACCGGCGACGGCCGCACCGGCGAGGCGCTGGTCAAGCACGCGGACGTCGACAAGGTGGCCTTCACCGGCTCGACCGAGGTGGGGCGGCTGATCCGCCAGGCCACCGCCGGCAGCGGCAAGAAGCTGTCGCTCGAGCTGGGGGGGAAGTCGCCGTTCGTCGTCTTCGAGGACGCCGACCTCGACAGCGCCGTCGAGGGGGTGGTCGACGCCATCTGGTTCAACCAGGGGCAGGTCTGCTGCGCCGGCTCCCGGCTGCTGGTCCACGAGGGGATCGCCGAGCGGGCGTACGAGAAGCTGCGGGCGCGGATGGAGACCCTGCGCCTCGGGCAGCCGCTCGACAAGGCGGTGGACCTCGGGGCGATCATCGCGCCGGTGCAGCTCCAGAAGATCCGCGGCCTCGTCGAGCAGGGGGTCGAGGAGGGGGCGCGCTGCTGGCAGCCGTCGTGGGCGTGTCCCACGGAGGGGTGGTTCTTCCCGCCGACGCTCTTCACCGACGTGTCCCCCTCGTCGACGATCGCCCAGGTCGAGATCTTCGGGCCGGTGCTGGTGGCGATGACCTTCCGCACCCCGGCCGAGGCGGTGGAGCTGGCCAACAACACGCCGTACGGCTTGGCGGCGAGCGTCTGGACCGAGAACGTCAACCTGGCGCTCGACGTCGCCCCCAAGCTCAAGGCCGGCGTGGTCTGGATCAACTGCACCAATCTCTTCGACGCCGCCTCCGGCTTCGGCGGCTACCGCGAGAGCGGCTTCGGCCGCGAAGGTGGCCGCGAAGGGCTGTGGGAGTACCTCAAACCGGTCTGGGAGAGCCGGCTGCCGCGCTACGAGGAGGCGGCGCCGGCGCCGCCTCCTGGGCCCGGGGAGGCCGACGAGCCGGACGGCGGCCTGCCGGCGATCGACCGCACGCCCAAGCTCTACATCGGCGGCAAGCAGGCGCGCCCCGACTCGGGCTACAGCCTGCCGGTCTACGGCGCCGGCGGCGAGCTGGTGGGGGAGGTGGGGCAGGGCAACCGCAAGGACGTGCGCAACGCCGTCGAGGCGGCGCGCAAGGCCGAGGCCTGGTCGCGCGCGAGCGGCCACCTGCGGGCGCAGGTCCTCTACTACGTCGCCGAGAACCTCGCCGCGCGGGAGGGGGAGATGGCGGCGCGGCTGCGCGGGATGACCGGCGAATCGAAGCGGCAGGCGGCGCGCGAGGTGCAAGCGGCGATCGAGCGCCTCTTCGCCTACGCCGCCTGGGCCGACAAGTACGACGGCGCGGTTCACCACACCCCGTTCCGCAACGTCACCCTGGCGATGCCCGAGCCGCTCGGCGTCATGGGCATCGCCTGCCCCGACGAGGCGCCGCTCCTCGCCTTCGTCTCGCTCGTGGCGCCGGCGGTGGCGATGGGCAACCGCGTCGTCGCCGTGCCGTCGCAGGCGCACCCGCTCGCCGCCACCGACCTCTACCAGGTCTTCGACACCTCCGACCTGCCGGGGGGCGTCGTCAACATCGTCACCGGCGTCCGCGACACCCTGGCCCGCGTCCTCGCCGAGCACGACGAGGTGGCGGCCGTCTGGTACTTCGGCCCCGCCGCCGGCTGCGGCATGGTCGAGCTGGCCTCGGCCGGCAACCTCAAGCAGACCTGGGTCAGCCACGGCCGCCGCCGCGACTGGTTCGACCCCGTCCAGGCCGAAGGCGAAGAGTTCCTCCGCCACGCCACCCAGGTGAAGAACATCTGGGTGCCGTACGGCGAGTAGAGCGCGCGGGTAGTGCGAGACCTACCCGGAAGGAGAGATCCGTTGTCGGACGGTGGAGACCTCGTCCGGCTCGTCGTCGGCGACGTAGGCCCAGTCCGCGTCGGCCGGGCGCTCCTCTGCGGCCGCCGCCGCCGAGGGGACGACCAGCACACTGCAGAGGGCGTCGTGCACGACGTGGGCGGCGACGCTGCCGAGGATCGCCCGCTCGAGACCGCTCGCGCCGTGCGTCCCGACCACCAGCAGGTCGGGCTTCCAGCTCTCGGCCTCGGCGAGGATCTCGCCGCTGGGGTCGCCCTTGCGCAGCACGCAGCGGGCGGGCGGGCCGCCGGGCAGCGCCTCCGCGACCACGCGCCGCAGCTCCTCGTCGGCGAAGCGGTGCATCTGCTCGGGGCTGAAGTGGAGCGAGGTCTCGCTCCCGACGGTGCGGACGAAGAGGACTTGGACCGCGGGCCGCGTCCCGCCGGCGGGCGCCGCGAGGTCGAGCCCGCGCCGCAGCACCCCTCCGGCGGCGGCCGAGAGGTCCGTCGCGACGAGGATGCGGGCCGGCGGCATGGCGCATCCCGGACGGACCACCAGGACCGGGCAGGCGGCCTTGCGGATGACGCGGTCGGCGGTCGAGCCCAGGAGGCGCCGGCGCGGCCTGCCGCCGACCGCGGCTCCGAGGACGATGAGCGAGGCGCCGGTGGCGGTCGCGCGGGCGACGAGCGCCCGGTGGGGGAGGTCGAGCTCGACGCGGCGGACGTGCCGCACCCGCTCGAGCCCGCGGGCGGCGGCCTGGGCGTCGAGCCGCTCGCGCAGGTCCTGCTCGAGGATGCGGAACCAGTCGCCGCCGACGGCATCCAGGCCGGACACGCCGACGTAGAGGTCCACCGGCTTGGGCAGGGCGTGAACCAGCTCCACCGCCGCGCCGGTGGCCAGCGCCAGCGCGATCCCGGCGTCCACCACCGCGTCGCTCTCGCTCGCGAGCGAGGTGCCGATGACGATCTTCTCGTGGTCTTTCATGTCTGCCTCCGCAATGCCGGCACGCCGAGACGTCCGCGCGAGCGCGGTGCGAACGCGAGGAACAGGCCCCAGGCGGCGGCGGGAATGAGGATGAAGTCCTGAGCTACTCCGAGGGTGAAGGCCGCCAGCGAGCCGACCAACGCCCAGACGACGGGAACGGCGAGCAGCGCCCGCTCGGCCCGCGGCCGCGCCAGCGACAGGATCCCCAAGGTGAAGAGGGTCGTCGGACAGGGCAGGCCGAAGCCGAGAGCAGCCGGAAAGTGGTGGCCGAGGAGCGGGTTGAGCAGCGGGTAGACCGCGAGGCCGAAGAGC
This sequence comes from Thermoanaerobaculia bacterium, assembly GCA_036397955.1. Taxonomy (GTDB): domain Bacteria; phylum Acidobacteriota; class Thermoanaerobaculia; order Multivoradales; family UBA5704; genus DASUNQ01. Next base: position 7,553 of record DASWHY010000595.1, read on the forward strand.
GCGAACGCCAGGCCGGCCAATCCTCGGCCGGACGCGTGCAGCTCGAGACGGGGAGCCGGAGAGCGGAGGCCCTGCCAGAGGAACAGCCCCGCGGCGACGGCGAACAGCGCGCCGAAGAGCGGCGCCGCGGGGTTGATCGCCGCGAAGTGAGCGAAGTGGTAGGCCAGGGCCATCCAGAGCCAGAGAGCGGCGAGCAGGACGTAGGCGGCGCGGGCGCCGGCCGCGCGGCGCGACAGCGCGCCGGCGAGCGCGAGAACGCCGGCCGCGGTGAGGAACCACTGCGCCGGCCACACCGCCTCGTTGTAGGCGCGGAAGACGGCGAAGAACTGCTCGGCGGTGAACGGCATGATCGAGCGGGCCCCGGCGCCATCACCCAACTGGGGAGGCGCTCGAGAACGCCGGCTCGGTCGCCGCCACGACCGCCTCGGCCATCGCCGCGCCCAGCGCCGCTTCGGGCGGCACGGCCAGCACGCTGCAGCGCGCCTGGCGCACGACCTGCGCCGCCACGCTGCCGAGCAGCAGGCGGTCGAGCGGCCGGCGGGAGTGCGTGCCCATGAGCAGCAGGTCGGCGCCGGTCTCCTCGGCCGCGGCGAGGATTTGGGTGCTCGGATCGCCGTAGCGCAGCGCGGGCTCGACGGCGACCGGCTCGAGAGCGCGGCAACCGGCGGCGACGGAAGCCATGGCCGCCTGCGCCGCGTCCTCCGCCGCGTCGAGCTCGGCCGGCGACACCTGCCGGTGGCGCCGCGCCGGACGCGCGCCGGGATCGAGGACGTGCAGCGCCGTCAGCTTCGCCGGCGCGCCGCCGCCGGTCTGGCGCAGCAGGCGCAGCCCGCAGAGCAGGGCGTCGACGGCGAGCGGTTCGAAGTCGACGGGCGCCAGCACCCGCGCCGGTGGCAGCACCAGCTCGCCGCGCACCACGAGCAGCGGCCAGGCGGCCTTCCTCAGCAGGTGGTCGGCGGTCGAGCCGAGGAGCCGCCCGAAGGTGCCGCCGGAGCGGGCGGCGCCGACGACGACGAGGTCGGCCTCGCAGACCTGTGCCGCGTCGAGCAGCGCGCGGTAGGCCTCCCCGCGAACCACCGACGTGCGCGCCACCTCGGCGCCGGCGCCGAGCCGTGCGAGCTGCGCCGCCAGCTTCCGGCGCCGCTCCTCGGTGACCTCGGCGATCAGCTCGCCGGTCAGCCACATCGGGTCGATGACCATCTCGGCCGGCTCGATCTCGACGGCGTGGACGACGTGCAGGCGGGCGCCGGCCGCGCGGGCCGCCTGCATGGCAATGCGCACGACGGCGTCGCTGGCGTCGTCGAGGGCGCTGCCGACGAGGATGGTCTCGAGCCGGGTCGCGGCGCAGCTCGAGGCGTCAGGTTTGTCGTTGCGGGGCATCGGTGTCTCCTTTCGATTCCGCCTCGCAGGCTACGGCGGGCGCGGACGCGCGCCGACACCTCGGCGGGCGGGGAAGCGCACCCCGCCGGGTGGCCGCGGCGCCCGCCCCGCCGGGTGGGGAAGGCTCGCTAGCGGGGCCCTTTGGCGGCCTGCCCGAGGGCAAGCGGCAGGAGGCTCATGACCGCCGCGACGCCCCACCCGGCGGCGCCGGGAGCGGCCAAGTGGAGCAGCGCGGCGAGCGGCGGCAGAGCGACGGTGGCGAGGAGCAGGCCCGCGCAGAGCACGAGCGCCCCCCAGACGTAGGGGTTCCGCGTCACCTCGTTGGCGAAGAGCGCGGAGCCGGGGGCGCGCAGGTTGAAGACGTGCCAGAGCTGGGCGAAGGCGAGGGTGAGGAAGGCGACCGTCACCGCCCGCTCCTCGCCGAGACCGAGCCCGCGCAGCGACCAGGCGAGCGCGCCGAAGACCGCGGCGGCCATCGCCAGCGCGTAGGCCGCGATCGCCCGCCACTGCGGCGCGGCGAGCAGCGGCTCGCGGGGGTCTCGCGGCGACCTCTCCATGACGCGCGGATCTCCTTCGCCCAGTCCCAGCGCCAGCGCCGGGAAGACGTCGGTCACCAGGTTGAGGAAGAGCAGCTGCAGCGGCAGCACGGGAAGCGGCGTGTCGAGCAGCGCCGAGGCGCTCACCACCGCGACTTCGCCGGCGTTGCAGGAGAGGAGGTAGAGGGCGGAGCGGCGGATGTTGTCGAAAATGACGCGCCCCTGGCGGATGGCGGCGACGATGGTGGCGAAGGAATCGTCCTCGAGGACCAGGTCCGCCGCCTCGCGGGCGACCTGGTGGCCGCGCCGGCCCATGGCGATGCCGACGTCCGCCTGCTCGAGGGCGGGCGCGTCGTTGACGCCGTCGCCCGTCATCGCCACCACCGCGCCGTACTGCTGGTGGAGGGCGACGAGGTCGAGCTTCTGCTCGGGATCGACGCGCGCGAAGACGCGCGCGCGCAGCAGGCGCCGGCGCTGCTCGGCGCTCCTGGGGCGGGGGGCGTGCTCGCCGCCCGCGACGACCACCGGCTCTTCGCCGGCGGCGGCGAGACCGACCTCGCGGGCGATCGTGCGCGCCGTCGCCGGCTGGTCGCCGGTGACCATCGCCACGTGGATCTCGGCGGCGCGGCAGGCCGCCATCGCCTCACGGACGCCGGCGCGGGGCGGGTCCTCGAGCAAGGCGAGCCCGATCCAGGTCAGCTCCGCGAAGGGCTCGGCGTCGGCGGCGCCGGCCCTCTTCTCGGCCAAGCCGAGGACGCGGTAGCCGTCGCCGGCCAGGCGCTGCTGGCGCCGGTGCCAGGCGGCGCGCGCCTCGCCGCCGAGCGGGTGCTCGCCGCCGGCGCCGAGCACGCGCGTGCAGGCGGCGAGCACCGCCTCGGGCGCCCCCTTGACCGCGATCCGGAAACCCCCCTCGGCGCGCCGGTGGACGGTCGCCATCATCCGGTGGACCGGATCGAACGGCTCTTCGCTCACCTCCGGCTGCGCCGCCACCAGGCGCGTGCGGTCGATCCCTTCCCGCGCCGCCGCCTCGAGCAGCGCCACCTCGAGCGGGTCGCCGACGGCGCCGCCGTCCGCGGCGAGCCCGGCGTTGCTGCACAGCGCGGCGACCTCGAGCGCCGCCCGCACCGCGGGGTGGCCGGCGCCGGGCTCGTGCTCGCCGTCCTCGACCGCGATCCGGCGCACGGTCATGCGGTTGGCCGTCAGCGTGCCGGTCTTGTCGGTGAAGATGACGGTCACCTCGCCGAGCGTCTCGACCGCGGCGAGGCGCTTGACCAGGGCGTGGCGCCGCGCCATGCGCCACGCGCCGCGGGCGAGCGCGATGGTGGCGACGATGGGCAGCCCTTCGGGGATCGCCGCCACCGCCAGCGCGATGCCGGTCTCGACCATCAGGAAGAGGTCGCGCCCGGACAGCGCCCCGGCCGCGGCGGTGACGGCGCCGGCCCCGAGCGCACACCAGGCGAGCGCCCGGCCCAGCCGCTCCAGACGCCGCTCGAGCGGCGTCGTGTCGTGCCCGGAGACCGCCGCCAGCTCGGCGATCCGCCCCAGCTCGGTCGCCGTCCCCGTGGCGACGACCACCCCCTCGCCGGAGCCGCGCACGACGGCGCTGCCGCGGAAGAGCTGGCAGCCGCGCTCCGCGAGCGGCGTCGTCTCGCCGACCGCGTCGACGCGCTTGGCCACCGGCAGCGACTCGCCGGTGAGCTGCGACTCGTCGGCTTGGAGGCGCGAGGCGCCGAGCAGCCGGAGGTCGGCCGCGACCAGGTCGCCCGCCTCGACGAGCACGACGTCCCCCGGCACCAGCTCGGCCGCGGGGACCTCGCGGAGGCGCCCGCCGCGGCGCACCCGCGCCATGGCCGTGCCGATCCGGCCGAGCGCCTCGGTCGAGCGCACCGCCCGCAGCTCGGTCGCGAAGCCGATGCCGGCGTTGAGCGCGATGACGGCGGCGACGGCGATCCCTTCGGCCCATTCACCGAAGAGGAAGGCCGCCGCCGCCGCCGCGGCGAGCAGGGCGGTGACCAGGCTGCGGAACTGCCGGAGGAGGATGTGCCCGGCCGGTGCCCGCGTGCCGCCGGCGAGCAGGTTGGGCCCGTGGGCCGCGAGTCGCCGCCGCGCCTCCGCCGCCGCGAGCCCCTCGCCGGGGAGGACCCCGAGCGCGGCGGCGACGTCGGTGGCGGAGCGCGCCCAGGGCGCGGCCGTCAGTACGGCTCGTACGACGGCCAGTTCGGATCGACCTGGTCGAGCAGCCGCTTCGCCACGTCGTCGGGGACCCGCTGGCGGAAGACGCCGCGCACTCCCAGCCAGCCGCTGCCGCACTCGAGCACTTGCCACTGTCCGGCCTCCTTGCGCAGCACGGCCTGGCCGCCCCGCTCCTCGTGCATCCAGGTGACGAGCGCGTAACCGGAGTCGATGCCGATCTGCGCCACCTGGAGATCGATGGGGGCGGCGTCCGGCGAGCGTTCGACGTAGCCGTGGAGCGCCCCGCGGATGGCGACCTCCTCGGCTGCCCGGTTCATCGGTGTCGTGCTCGCTGGCGGCGTCTGCCGCGCGCAAGCGGCAAGCCCGAGCGCGGCGAGGGCCGCGAGCGCGAGGGCCGCGACGGCGGCGTGAGCAGTCTCTCTTCTCATGACATGCCTCCCGGGCCTTCGCGGCCCCTCGCGCTCGCCGGCGCCTACGGCGTGACGGCGATGTGGTTCTCCACGATGACCACGCCGGGCGCCGACCAGGCGACGTGGGTCGCCTCGTCGTGCTCCTGCCAGGAGTGGACGTTGCCGTAGAGCGAAACGCGCCCGCCGATCGCGTCGACGCGGATGCGGTTGGCGTCGAGCTCGGCGTTGCGCTTGAAGGCGTCGCCGATCCGGTGCTTGATCGTCGCCGTCTCGACCCGCGGCTTGATGGTGATCAGGTTGGTCACCCCGCGGACGCCCATCAGGTAGCGCACCGAGCGCATCGCGGCGTCGCGCTGGAAGGCCCAGTCCAGCTCCCCCTCGAGGGTGATCCAGCCGTCCTCGACCTTGACCTTCAGCTTCTCGTGCGGCAGCTCGACGTTCCAGTCCAGCGCGTCGAGCGCGCCGCGGGCGATCTCGGCATCGGTCCGCTTCAGCGACGAAGGGAGCTTCACCTCGATCTCCTCGGCCACCGCCTTGACCCCGCGCACCCGCTTGACGGCCTTCTCCGCCGCCAGCTTCTCGGCATAGGTGCCGACCGTCCCGCTGAGCGTCACGATGCCCTCCTTGACGGCGATGCCGATCTCCGCGGCGTGCACGCTCGGCTCCCATTCGAGCTCGTTCAAGACGTCCCGCTGCAGTTGCGTGTCGTTCATGATCCTTCTCCTTTCGCAGCCATCCTCCGCCCGCCGCGCGCCCCGCGCGATACCCGGCGAGGTGGGGGAACGGCACGCCGCCGGGTGGGGTGAGGCCCGCCCCGGCGCGCGGGGCCGGCCCACCGCCGCGGGCAAAGGGCCGCGGCGTTCAGTAGCGGAAGATGGCCGCGAGCTCCGCGCCTCCCGGCACCTCGGCGGGCGCCACGGCGTAGACGGTGCCGCCGTGCGTCAAGGTCAGGCACGCGGCGAGGTCCAGGAGGTCGTCGTCGCCGGGTCCCGCGCGCCGCTCGGCCGCGGTCGAGAGGAAGAGGACGTCGACCCGCCCCGCGCGCGCCGCGCCCAGCGCCTCCTGGATCCGCTGCGCGACGCGGCCACTCCCGGCGAGCGCCTCGAAGCGCTCCGCCGCGCGCCGGCGGGCGGCGTCGAGGGAGGGTTGGACGCACGGCCGCGCGCGGCGCGCGAGCTCGGCGTCGGAGAGGTGCTCGGGGTTGCCGGCGATCGCCTCGGCGACGAGGCCGGGCAGACCGCTCGCCGCGCGGAAGATCGGCAGCAGGTACTCCACCCCCGCCAGCGCCACCGGCGCGTCTTTGTCGCGCAGGTGCCCGGCGAGCTCCGCGTCCACCCGCCGGAAGTAGCGCAGCAGCTCCGACTTCTCGTCCTCCTTGGCGGGGCCGCGGCCGTGGACGACGGGTCGCTCCGGCGCCGCGGCGGACGAGGCCGAGTGGCCTTGGAGGTACTGCGGGGTGGTCTGGTCGCCGAGGGCCTCCACCAGTGTGCCGGGCACGCCGGCGAGGTCCACCCGCCGTACCGTTTGACCGCGGACCTCGACGAGCCGCACGTCGTTGCGGCTGAGCGCCAGGACGTAGAAGGTGGGGCGGTCGAGCAGGGGCAGGAGCGGGCGAAGGACGAACCGCTCTCCTACCTCGAGCCGCTCGGCGATGGGGTAGGGGATCCCCACGGAGCGGCAGAGCCCGGGCGCGGCGAACAGCGCGAGAGCGGGCTCCTGGTGCCGCCAGAAGGCCACGGAGTCTGCCGCGACCAGTCGGTCGAAGGGCGCGAGGATCTCGGCCGCGGCGCCCTCGCGGAGCGTGTCGAGCCGCCCCGCCGCGTCACGCAGGAGGTTCTTCAAGCGCAGCCGCGCCGGCTCGCTGCCGGCTCCCGCCGGCGGTGTGGGGAGGTAGATCGAGACGCAAGGCCCCGCAGGCGGGGAGAGGAGCGTCTCGAAGTCCGGTTCGGTACGGCCGGCGAGGGTCGGTTCGGCGACGGCGGTGGTCGGGCTCATGGCGGTTTCCTCCGGGATGACGCCCACCGTAGCGAGCCGGTTGCAGCGGCGCGCCACCCGCGCAGGTGGCCGCGCGGACCGCCGTCGCCCACCCGCCGGGGCGGCGCCGCCCGGCGGGGTGGGGCGTCCCCCCGCCCCGCGGTGCGTGCAGAACCACCCGCCGGAGCGTGGCCGAGCCCGCGTTGCGCCGCTACGCTCACCTCGATCGCAGTGAACTCACACTCAAAGGAGGAAGCACGATGTTCGAGAAGACGAGCCTGGTGCCCTTCAAGGGGGAGGAGCTCCGCCCCTTCTTCAACCGTTCCTTCGGCCTGCTCGATGAGCTGACCAACGAGTTCGAGACCTTCTGGCGGCGGCCGTTCTTCGCCGGCCGGATGCGGCGCTTCGAGGCCGGCCCGACCTGGATGCCGACCTTCGACGTCTACCAGCTCGACAACTGGCTGGTCGTCAAGGCCGACCTGCCCGGCCTGAAGAAGCAGGACGTCCACATCACCTTCGAGGACGGCGCCCTGGTCTTCAGCGGCGAGCGCAAGGAGGACAAGGAGATCGAGAAGGAGAGCTTCTACCGCGCCGAGTGCAGCTACGGCGCCTTCTACCGCCGCCTGCCGCTGAGCTTCATGGTGGACCCGGCCAAGATCGAGGCCAAGTTCACCGACGGCGTGCTCGAGGTGCGCGTCCCGATGCCGGCCGAGGAGCGGCCCAAGGCGCTGCCGATCCCGGTCAACTGAAGCGCTCCACCCTCGAGGGGCTCGAACCATGATGCGCCGCATCACGAACGCCCAGGCGCATCATGGTCGTCGAGCCCCTCTTCCCCTAGGCCTCCTGGCGGCGGCCGCGGCGCTGATCGCGGTCGCCGCGGCGCCGGCCGGCGGACCGCCGCCGTCCCCGTCGCTGGCGGAAACGATCCGCGCCCGCGTCGAGGGCTCGGGTCCGGCGCCGCCGCTGCGCGCCGGCGAGACGCGCCACCCGAGCCCCTGGCTCGGCTGCTTCTACGAGCGCCGCGGCTTCGAGCCGGCCTGGGTCGGCGAGGAGGGGCCCTTGCCGCAGGCGGCCGAGCTCGCCGCGGCGGTCGCGGCCGCCGGCGGCGACGGGCTGCGGCCCGCCGACTACCACCTCGCCGAGATCGAGGAGCGGATGGCGGAGGCGGCGACGGAGCCGCCGGCGCCCGAGCCGATCGCCGAGCTCGACCTCCTCCTCTCCGACGCTTTCCTGAGCTACGCGTCGCACCTCCGCGCCGGGCGCGCCGACCCCGCGGCGCTCTACCGCGACTGCCGCAGCCACCCGGAACAGGAGGACCTGGCGGCGGTGCTCGAGACGGCGCTCGCCGCCGGGATGGTGCGCGACGCGCTCGCGCTCCTGGCGCCGCCCCACGCCGGCTACGCGCGCCTGCGCGCCGCGCTGCCGGCGTTGTGGGAGGCCGCCGCGGCCGAAGGCGCCGGCGGCGCGGCCGAGCGGCGCCTGCGGCAGGTGGAGATCAACCTCGAGCGCTGGCGCTGGCTGCCGCGCGACCTCGGCCGCCGGCACGTGGTCGTCGACGTCGCGGCGTTCACGGTCCGGGCGGTGGAGGAGGGGCGCACCGAGCTGGCGACGCGGGCGATCGTCGGCCGGAGCTACACCAAGACTCCGTCGTTCAGCAGCGCGGTCGACCGCGTCGTGCTCAACCCCTCCTGGCACGTGCCGGCGGGCATCGCCGCCAACGAGGTCCTCCCCCGCGCGCATCGCGAGCCCGGCTACCTGCGGCGCGAGGGGTTCCGCGTCCTGCCGGGCGGGGCGGTCGTCCAGGATCCGGGGCCGCGCAACGCCCTCGGGCGGATCAAGTTCGTCTTCCCCAACCCCTTCACCGTCTATCTGCACGACACGCCGGCGCGCTCGCTCTTCGAGCGCGACACCCGGACCTTCAGCCACGGCTGCATCCGCATCGCCGATCCCCTCGAGCTCGCGGTCTGGGCGCTGCGCGGCGACCCCCGCTGGAGCCGGGCGGCGATCGAGGCGGCCATCGCCGCCGGGCGCGAGCGGGAGGTGCGGCTGGCGGCGCCGATTCCGATCCACCTCGTCTACTGGACCGCCTGGGTGGACGAGCAAGGGACGCTCGAGCTCCGCGACGACGTCTACGGCCGCGACGAGCCGCTCCTCCGGCTCTTCGCCGGCGAGTAGGCCGGCACCGTCGCCGCCACCTGCGGAACCCTCTCCCGGCGCCGGGCGATCTTCCTCTGCGCCCTCGAGACGCCCCGGCCGAGGCCGCCAATGTCCTCCCGGAACCTCGGAACGTCCTGCGGAGCCTTCGGAACCCGCTCCGAGCCGCCGGGAATGGGTTGCGCGGCGCCGGGAATGGGTTGCGCGCGCCCTGGAATCCATTCCGAAGCTCAGGAAATCGATTCCGAGCCTTCCGCAATCGGTTCCAAAGCCTCGGGAACCCGTTCCCGGGCTCTGGGAATCGATTCCGACGCCTCGGCAGCTCGTTCCCCGCGTCTCGGAGCGCATTTGCACCCGCGCGCAGCAGCTTTTCCGCCGCTTGGGGGGCGTTCCAAGGGTCCTGGAGCTAGCCCCTGCGCACACGGGCGCCGTCGCGGACGGCGTCGCTCGGATGGACGACCACGGTCTCGCCGAGGCGCAGACCCTCCGCCACCTCGGCCTCGTCGGGGTTGCGGTGGCCCAAGCGCACCGTCCGGCGGCGCGCGCGGCCCTCTTCGACGACGAAGACCGCCCAGCCATCCCCCTCGCGGAAGAGGGCGCCGGCCGGGACCTTGAGCACGCCGGCCCCCTCCCAGAGGACGATCCGCGCCTCGACGCGGAAGCGGTCGCCGAGCGCCCCGGGCGGTTCGAGGAGCGTGCCGATCACGTTGACCCGCTGCTCCTCGACGCCGAGGGGCGACACCTTGGTGAAGCCGGAAGGCTCGACGGTGCGCACCCGGGCCTGCCAGCGGCCGGCCCCCTCGCCGCCGGCGGCGAGCAGCATCGGCGCCCCCGGCCGGATCGCCACCGCGTCGCTCGACAGCACGTCCACCACCACCTCGAGGTCGGCGGGGTCGCCCAGCTCGAGGAGCGGCGTGCCGGCGGCCACCACCTTGTCGCACTCCTCGCAGAGGCGGAGCACGCGGCCGGCGACCGGCGCCAGGATCGGCACCGTCCCGGCCCCCTCGACGCCCTCCGCGTCGAGCAGGGCGGCGCGGGCGTTGGTCGCCTCGAAGGCCGCCGCGCGGGCGTGGTGGCGGGCCGCTTCGAGGTCGCTCGCCGCCGTCCCCACCGCCGTCCGCGCCGCTTCCACCGCGTCGGCGGCGACCACCTGCTCGGCGGCCAGCCGCTCGAGCCGTGCCAGCGTGCGCCGCGCCTGCTCGACGGCGGCGCGCTGCCGGCGCACGACCGCTTCGGCCTCGCGCCGCTCGGCCTCGGCGGCGGCGAGGCGGGCCTCGGCCTGCAGGCGGCTGCGCCGGTCGAGCGGCAGCGCCTCGAGCCGGGCCACCACCTCGCCCCGCTCGACGGCGTCGCCGGCGTGCAGGGTGATGCGCTCCAGGCGCCCGGCGACCGGAGCGCCGACCACGTAGCGGTCGTGGATGCGCGTCTCCCCGTCTTCGTCGATGGTGACGCGCAGCGGGCCGCGCGCCGCGCGCGCCGTGTCCACCGCGATCGGGCGCGGGCGGAGCGCCGCGCCCGCATAGGCGGCGGTGGCGCCGAGGGCGAGGAGCCAGACGAGTCGCTTGGGCGAGAGGCGCATGGGGTTCACTCCCTGGTCTTGAGCACGGCGACGAGGTCGAGGCGATCGAGACGGCGGCGCACCGCGAGCCCCGAGAGCAGAGCCGAGGCCGCCACCGTGAAGAAGGAGAGGAGATAGGTGCGGGCGCTCACCACGAGCGGCAGCCGGAAAAGGTCGCTCTCGAAGCGGAGCGCGAGGACGGCGCAGATGCCGAAACCCAGGGCTGCGCCGAGTGGCAGCGCCAGCACGGTCAGCAGCCCCTGCTCGCCGAGGAGCATTCCGGCCACCTCCCGCCGCGAGAAGCCGAGGACGCGCAGGCTCGCCAGCTCCCGCCCGCGCTCGGAGAGGGCGATCCGCGCGCCGTTGTAGACGACGCCGAAGGCGATGATGCAGGCAAAGGCGATGACGGTGCCGAGCGAGATCCAGAAGCTCCCCTCGATCGTCGTCTCGAAGCCGCGCAGCGCCGCCTCGTGCACGCCGACGCCGGTCACCGCCGGCAGCCGCTTCAGGCGCGCGTAGAGGCGCTCGCGCGCCGGCGGATCGACTGTCAGGTACGCCCCCGAGATCGTCTCCCCCTCGCGCAGCAGCCGGTTGAGGGCGCCGAGCTCTAGGTAGGCGGACATCCCGATCATCTCGTCCACGACCCCCGCCACCCGCACCTCGCGCACCGGCCGCGCCCCTTCGAGCACCTCGACCGCGAGCCGGTCCCCCGGGCGTACGGCGAGCCGCTCGGCGAGGCGGGTCGTGAGCAGCACCCCCGCGGCTGGCAGCGGGTGCCGCCGTCCGTCCCGGTCGACGATCCGCCGCAGCGTGCCGCCGGCCGGGAGCCCCTGGAGAGCGGCGCGGTACGAGCGGTGGCCGTGGCGCAGGCGCGCCGGCGCCGAGCGGAAGGGCTCGACCCGCCGGACACCGGGCAGCGCGGCGAGGGCCTGCCGCGCCGCGCCGGAGGAGGGCTCGCGCAGCACCACCGTCAGGTCCTCGCGCTGCACGGCGTGGAACTGCAGGTCCTTCATCCGCTCGATGGCGTCGAAGGCGTACCAGCCGAGCACCACCATGGCCGCCGCCAGCGCGACGCCGACGACCGCGAACGCCGCCTTCCAGGGCCGCCGCTCCAGGTTGCGCACCACGATGCGGGTCTCCGGCGCGAAGAGGCGGCCGGCGGCGAGCCGCTCGAGGCCGCCCAGACGGTAGCGCGCCGGCGCCTCCGGGCGCATTGCCTCGGCCGGCGGCAGGGCGGCGGCCCGCCGCGCTGCCCCCCAGGCGCCGAGGAGCGCGGCGCCGCCGCTGATGCCGACCGCCAACGCCACGATCTGCGGCTCGGGGACGAAGCGGAGCACCGGGAACTGGTAGAAGCGGGCATAGAGCTGCGCCAGCTCGACCGCCAGCCAGAGGCCGAGGGCCGAGCCCGCCGCCGAGCCGAGGAGCACCGGCGCCGCCGCCAGCTCGAGGTAGTGCAGCGCCACCGCGCCGCCGCGGTAGCCGAAGGCCTTGAGCACGGCGATCTGATCGCGCTGGGTCGCCACCAGGCGCGACATCACGGTGTGCAGCAGGAAGGCGGTGACGGCGAGGAAGATGGCCGGGATGACGACGCTGGTCACGCGGGTCTCGGCGATCTCGTCGCTGACGAAGCGGTGGGAGACGTGGTCCTGGCGCCCGTAGGCGCCGAGGCCACCGTAGCCGGCGAGCAGCCGGTCGAGGTGGGCGATCGTCGCCGGCTCGGAGGCGCCGGGGGCGAGGGCGAGCGCGACGTCGTTGAACGCCCCCTCGAGATCGAAGGCGGCGGCGAGGTCCTCGCCGGCGGTCCAGAGGACGCCGAAGCGCCGGTTGTCGGGGAAGACGTCGCCGGCGCCGCGGATCTCGTAGATGTACTCGGGCGAGAGCGCGACGCCGACGATGCGCAGCCGCCGCCAGCGGCCGTGGATCACGGCGCCGACGCTGTCGCCGATCGCCAGCCGGTTGGCGCGCGCGAACGCCTCGCTCGCCAGCACCTCATCCGCGCCCGCCAGCCAGCGGCCGCGGCGGAGGTGGAGGTCGTTGAGGCGCGGCCGGCGGTGGCGCGGCACCGACACCAGCCGGCCGGTCGCGGGCTCGGGAAGGCCGGGGACGTCAAGCAGCACGTCGGCGACGACGCGCGGCTCGACCGCCGCCACCCC
>DASWHY010000596.1:0-5322 GCA_036397955.1 Thermoanaerobaculia bacterium
CTCGCAAGATGGAGGAGAAGGCCGCCGAGATCGAGCGCCATGCGGAGGAGATCCGCAACATGCAGGGCACCGAGCAGGAGAAGATCGACGCCATGAATCGCCTGGAGGAGGAACGGCGGGAGCTCAACGAGATGTAGGAGCCCGCGCCGGCTCTCGTTGGTCTCCCGCAGCCGCACGGCAGACGAGTAGTAGGCGTCGAGGTCGGCCTGGAGGGGCTGAACGTGCGGGGGCAGCTCGGCGAGCCGCGCCTTCCGGTTGGCGTTGAGCGTTGGGGCATGGGGGAAGGTCCGGAGGTAAGCGTCCCCGGGCGCGAATTAGAGGTCCAGAGGCCGGGAGCAAGCGGACCGGCGCTCCGGGCGGCCGTACTCAGGTGTGGGCCAAGCGTACTTGCGCCGAGAGCAAGCGTACTTTCGGCCGGTACAAGCGTACCGGTGCCGAGGGCAAGCGTACTTTCGGCTGGTACAAGCGTACTTTCGCCCGGTACATATGTACTTTTGGAAAGTACGCTTGCCCCAAGGCCCGGGGCAAACGTACTTTTGCTCGGGGCAAGCGTACTTTTGCTTGGGACAAACGTACTCCTCGTCGGTACGCTTGCCCCAAGCGAATTCCCGCTTGTACGGAGCGAATTCCCGCTTGCCCCGGCCTGCGGGACGCCTTCGGATCGTCGGCCTCCCCGGCCGTTCGCTCGCCCGGCAGCCCGGTTCGCCGGCCTTGCCGAGAGGGTGTGGCTAGAATTCCCCCGTGCGCCCGGACGTCAACCTCGCCGAGAAGCGGCGCATCCTCCAGCTCGAGACCCTCTACGACCTCGCGCTCGCCCTGCAGGCGCAGCAGGCGGAAGGTGAGCTCGTAGAGGAGCTCGTGCAGCGGGTGGTGGCGGTGACCGACCCGGCGGCGGCAGTGGCGGTGACGCGCGACGCCTACGGGCGGCCGCACGCGCTTTCGACCGCCGGCTGGGAGGGGCCGCCGCCGGCGGGGGAGGCGCTGCTCGAAGCGCCGCTCTGGCGCGAGCTCCTGGCCGAGGGGAAGCCCATCTCCCGCACCGGCGGCACGCTCGCCGGGCGCCGCTACGAGGACCTTCTCGCCACCCCGCTCGCCTACCGCGGCGTCTTCCTCGGCTACCTCGCGCTGCTCGACAAGGAGGTGCGCGGCGAGCCGGGGGCGCGCTTCACGCCGGACGACCGGCGCTTCCTCGACTCGGTGGCGGCACTGGCCGGGGCGGCGCTCGACTCCGCCCGGCAGCGCGAGAAGCTGGCCAGCCAGCGCGAGCGCTTGGCCGAGGAGAACAAGGCCCTCAAAGGGCGGCTCGCGACCGAGGGGCGGGTGGGGGAGCGGAAGGTCGTCGCCACCGCGCCGGCGATGCGGCGGGTGCTCGAGATCGTCGAGCGGGTGGCGCCGCGCGGGGTCAACGTCCTGGTGCGCGGCGAGAGCGGCACCGGCAAGGAGCTGGTGGCGAAGCTCCTCCACGATCTCTCGGGCCGCGAGGGGGCGCTCATCGCAATCAACTGCGCCGCTCTCCCCGAGTCGCTCTTGGAGAGCGAGCTCTTCGGCATCGAGGGCGGGGTGGCGACCGGCGTCCAGGCGCGCCCCGGGCGGTTTGAGCTGGCCGACCGCGGGACGCTTCTCCTCGACGAGATCGGCGACATGCAGGTGTCGCTGCAGGTCAAGCTGCTGCGCGCGCTGCAGGAGCGGGAGGTCGTGCGCGTCGGCGGGCGGCGGCCGATCCCGGTGGACGTGCGCCTGGTGGCCGCGACCCACCAGGACCTCGAGGCGCTGGTGGCGCGCGGGCAGTTCCGCGAGGACCTCTATTACCGGTTGAAGGGGGTGGAGGTGGAGCTGCCGCCGTTGCGCGAGCGGCGGCAGGACATCCCGCTGCTGCTGCGCGCCTTCACCGAGGAGTTCTGCCGCCGCGAGGGGATTCCGGTGCCGCAGTTCCGGCCGGAGGCGCTGGCGCTCCTCCTCGCCTACGACTACCCCGGTAACGTGCGCGAGCTGCAGAACCTGGTCGAGGGGGCGGTCTCGCTCGCCGAAGGAGAAGTGGACGGCGAGCTGCTGCGCTCGCTCCTCGTCGCCTCGCCGAGCGCCGAAACGGAGCGCACGGACTCGCTCGACCTCGACTCGGTCGAGCGCCGGCACATCGTGCGCGTGCTCCAGTTGACCGGCGGCAACAAGAGCGAGGCCGCAAAGCTCCTGGGGCTCGACCGCAAGACCTTGCAGAGAAAGGGGTTTTGACCGCGCGCGACATTCTGCCGCAAGCGCGGCATTCTGTCCCTCGGCGGTTGGGCCCTACGGACGTAGGGCTTTTGACGTTCTACGCGCGAGCGGCCGGGTTGTTTCTGCGGCAGAATGTCGCGGGCGCCCGCGGCGCCGCGCCGCCGTCACGCCGCGGCGGATCGTGTAAGCTCCTCGCCATCTTGAGGTTACGGCCCGGTGACGGTCCCGCGGCGGCGGCTGGCAGACCCCTGGCAATGACGGGCGGCGACGAGGAGGAATGGAATGCTCCAAGCCCTGCGCCGCCACGCCGCTACCGTCCCTCAGGTGCCCGCCCGCCTGCTGCTCTCGGCCGGAACGCTGTCGAGCTTCGTCTGGCTGCTCGCCAACGACCTGCTCGACCCGCTCGTCGTCTTCGCCCTGCAGCTCTACCTCTCCTTCTGAGGGCCCTCCGCCCCCGCGCGTCCTAGCCATGAACGGCCAGGCCATCCTGAGGGAGGTCACCCTCACGCTGCCGATGGCGCCCGACATGGAGGTCGCGGCGAGCAAGACCGCCACGGCCATCGCCGAGTTCATGAAGATGAGTCCGGATAGAATCGACGAGGTCCGCATGGCGGTGATCGAGGCCTGCATCAACGCCTTCGAGCACAGCCACTCGCCCGACCGCCAGGTGACGATGACCTTCGAGGTGGTGGGCAAGAGGGAGCCGGAGGAGCTGCGCATCACGGTCCGGGACTTCGGCGTGGGCTTCGACCCGGAGACGATCGAGGAGCCGAGCATCGAGGCGAAGCTGCGCGAGGACCGCAAGCGCGGCTGGGGGCTCAAGATCATCCGCGGGCTGATGGACGAGGTGGAGATCCACTCCGGGCGCGAGGGGACGACCGTGGTCATGAGCAAGCGGCGGCGGTAGGGCACGAGGCGTACGAAAGAGACCATGACCGACCACCCGACAGTCACCGCGGACCGCCGAGACGGCCTGGCCGTCATCTACACCAAGGGCTACATCAACAACCAGGCGGGGGAGGAGATCGCCCGCGTCGCCTACGTCCTGATCGACGAGGGACACAAGGCCCTGCTGCTCAACCTCGAGGGCACGACGATCGTCAACTCGATCGGCATCTCGATCCTGATCGAGATCATCGAGAAGATGATCGAGATCGGCGGCCGCCTCGCCTTCTGCCGCCTCACCCCGACGATCGACAAGACCTTCCACATCATGGGCCTCACGCAGTACGCGCCGATCTACGGCGACGAGGCGACGGCCGTGGCCGCGCTGCGCGGCTGAGCCGCGCGATGAGCCTGCCGCTGCCGGGCCCCGGCTCCGACCCCGCCGCCGAGCCGGAGGCCTGGGGGCGCCTGCTCGAGCTGGCGCGCGAGGAATCGGCGGACCACCTGCTGCTGCGCCACCTCGTCGAGGTGTGGGCGCGGACGAGCGGCGCCCGCGGCGTGGCGCTCTACCTGGAGCAGGGCGAGCTGCTGCGGCGGGAGGTGGCGATCGGGGACGAGTTCCCCTCGATCCTCGAGCGCGACGACGTGGCCAACGGCGCCGCCGGCACCGTGCCGCTCCCGGGCGGCGCGCTCGTCGTCGAGCCCCCCGAGGCCGCGGCGGCGGCGGCCGGCGCGGCGGCGCAGCTCACGCTCCTCCTCGGCGCCGCGGCGACCAACCGGCGTCTCAAGCAGCAGATCAAGGCCGAGCGCTTCCAGGTCAACTACCGGATCGTCGAGCTCGAGGCGCTCTACGACGTCGGGCTGGCGGTGGCCGGCACGCTCGACCGCGAGCGGCTGGCCGAAGAGGTGTTGATGCGGGCGATCTCGCTGCTCGACGCCCGCCGCGCCGCGCTCTACCTGATCGAGAACGGCTGCTACCGGCTGGACCGCGCCTTCGGCGGCGCGGCGGCGGCGGAGGTGGCGGTCGCGGACCCGGAGCTCGGCCGCTTCCTGGCCGGCGAGGGGCCGGCGCCGGCCGCGCTCCTGCCCGGCGCGCGCTACGCGATCGGCGTGCCGATCCAGGTCGAGGCCGGCCCGCGCGGCTTCCTCGCCGTCGGCGACAAGGAGACCCGGCGCGGCCTGGCGCCCTTCCCCGAGGGCGACCGGCGCATCCTCGTCCTCTTCGCCACCCAGGCGGCGCTGGCGCTCGAAAACGTCCGCCTCCACCAGCAGGCGCTCGAGACCGAGCGGATGGCGCGCGAGATGGAGCTCGCCGCCGAGATCCAGCGGCTCATCCTGCCGACCGGGGCGCCGCCCGTCCCCGGCTACTCCCTCTTCGGCTGGAACCGGCCGGCGCGGCAGGTGGGGGGCGACTACTTCGACCTGCTGTCGCTCCCGGGCGGCCAGGTCGGCCTGGCGGTGGGAGACGTCTCGGGCAAGGGGGTGCCGGCGGCGCTCATGGTCTCGACCCTCCATTCGGCGCTGCGTCTGCTGCTCGACCGCTTCCCGCCGGGGCCGGAGCTGGTCGAGGCGCTCTCGGCGCACGTCCTCGCCTCCTCGGCGCCGAGCAAGTACATCACCCTGCTCTTGGCCGAGCTCGACCCCGGCAGCGGCGCGCTGCGCTACGTCAACGCCGGCCACAACCCGGGCCTGCTGCTGCGGCGGGACGGGGAGGTCGAGCTGCTCGACGCCTGCGGCCTGCCGGTGGGACTGCTGCCGGGGAGCCGCTATCAGGCGCGAGCGGTGGTGCTGGCGCCCGGCGACCTTCTCTGCCTATACAGCGACGGCATCACCGAGTGCCTGTCGCCCGAAGACGAGGAGTTCGGCGCCGACCGCCTGGCGGCGCTCCTCGCCGAGCACCGCGACCTGCCGCTTCAGGAGCTGGTCGAGGCGATCGACGGCGCCACCGGCGCGTTCGGCGCCGGTACGCCGCAGGGGGACGACCAGACGCTGGTGCTGCTGCGGCGGGAGGAGGAGGAGGCATGAAGCGACGGTGCGCGGTCCTCGCGGTGGTCCTGCTCTGGGCCTGCAGCGGCGGCGACGAGCCCGCCGCGCCGGCCCGCCCCAAAGTCGCCTGGGCGCTCGCCGTCCACGGCGGCGCCGGCACGATCGACCGCGCGAAGATGACCGAGGAGCGGCGGCGCGCCTACGTCGCGTCGCTGACCGAGGCGCTGACGATCGGCAAAG
>DASWHY010000597.1:0-4338 GCA_036397955.1 Thermoanaerobaculia bacterium
TGTGGCGGCCGTAGCGCAGGCTCGGGTGGCTGGAGATCGTCTTGACGAAGTCGAGCGCGTTCAAGCTGCGGCGCGAGATCTCGTCCCAGAAGCGGTCGTTGCCGCCGCTCCAGACGATCCAGTTGTTGCGTCCCTTTGCCACCGCCTGGACGGCGGCGGCGGCGGAGATGCCGGGCACGTAGGGGGCGAGCGCGGCGCGCACCGCCTCGGAGTCGTGCGTGGCGCCGTAGTCCATGTCGTGGAAATAGTCCTCGCCGGCGCCGGCCAGGGTGTCCGGCGCGCGGCCGGCCGCCGCCGCTTCGTCGAGCACCGTGCCCGGCTCCGGCTTGCGGTGGTCGAGCCAGAGGTCGAAGCGGTCCTTGTTCGGCCCCTTGGCCTCCTCGAAGCAAGGCTCGTTGACCAGCCCCAGGTACTCCCAGCGGTTGTGCCGGCCGTAGCGCAGGCTCGGGTGGCTGGAGATCGTCTTGACGAAGTCGAGCGCGTTCACGCTGCGGCGCGAGATCTCGTCCCAGAAGCGGTCGTTGCCGCCGCTCCAGACGATCCAGTTGTTGCGCCCCCGCGCCACGGCCTGGACGGCGTCGGCGGCGGAGATGCCCGGCACGTAGGGGTCGAGCGCGGCGCGCACCGCCTCGGGGTCGTGCGTGGCGCCGTAGTCCATGTCGCGGAAGTAGTCCTCGTCGGCGCCGCGCAGGCTCTCCGGCGCGCGGTCGGCCGCCGCCGCCTCGTCGAGCACCGTGCCCGGCTCCGGCTTCCGGTGGTCGAGCCAGAAGCCGGCGGCGAGCGCCGCCACCACCGCCACCACCACCAGGGCGAGAACGATCAGGGCTTTCTTCACCGGGATCCCCCCTTCGGTTCGAATGCTGCGTCGGGTTGGGCGGCCGCGGCCGCGGGCAGGGCCGTGTGGTAGGCGCGGATCGAAGGCGGCGGCGCGGCGGCGGCCCAGGCCGGACCGCGGGCCAGGAGGAGCAGAAGGCAGGTGCCGAGGAGACAACGAGACCGCATGCTGGTCCTCCCCGCGATGAGACGCCGGCCGCGCCACCGCCGGAGCGGCCCTGCTGCTTAGGCTGTCTGCCCGATTGACCGTTACATCATATCAGCAGGAAGGCCGGGCTGCACCTCGATCGGTCGTCGCCGCGGTAGGATCGGCCGCGACGATGGACGCGGTGCGGCGCTACGACGTGGTGGTGCTCGGCGGTGCCTTCAGCGGCGCCTCGGCGGCGCTCCTGCTGCGCCGCGACCATCCGCACCTCTCGGTCCTGATCGTCGAGAAGCAGGAGGCCTTCGACGCCAAGGTCGGGGAGGCGACGACCGAGATGTCGGGCATGTTCCTCACCCGGCGTCTCGCCCAGTGGCGGCACCTGGAGAGCGAGCACCTGCCCAAGGAGGGGCTCCGCTACTGGTTCTCGAACGAGCGGGTCTCCGGCCACGCCGACGCCAGCGAGACCGGACCCTACCTGCGCAGCACGGTGCCCTCCTTCCAGCTCCGCCGCGACACCCTCGACGAGCATCTCCTCGCCTCCGCCGTCGCCGAGGGCGCGGAGCTGCGCCGCCCGGCGCGGGCGCGCGAGGTGGAGCTCGGCGACCACGACCACCGGCTGACGATCGAGGCCGGCGGCCGCGTCGAGACCGTGGCCTGCCGCTGGCTCCTCGACGCCACCGGCCGCGCCACCTTCCTCGGCAAGCGGCTGGGCCTGATCGAGCGCAACGAGGAGCACCCGACGGCCGCCGTCTGGGGGCGCTGGCAGGGGGTGCGGCACGTCGACGACCTGGCGGCGCGCGGGCCGCTGGCGCTGTCGCGCGGCAACGTCGGCTCGCGGCGCCTCGCCACCAACCACTACATGGGGTTCGGCTACTGGATCTGGGTCATCCCGCTGGGCAACGGCGAGACCAGCATCGGCGTGGTCTACGACCGGCGCATCCACGCCCTCGACCAGGGGCGCGACCGCGAGGCCGACTTCGTCGCCTTCCTGCGCGCCATCCCGGCCCTCGCCGAGCTGCTCGAGGGAGCGCGGCTGCGCAGCGAGGACCTCCGCGGCTACTCCTACCTCCCCTACGTCAGCCGCCAGTACATGGGGCCGGGCTGGGCGCTTCTCGGCGACGCCGCCGCCTTCCTCGACCCCTACTACTCGCCCGGGCTCGACCACGCCGCCTTCACGGTGGACGCGACGGTGGCGATCGTCGGTGCCCAGACCGCCGGCGAGGACGTGGCGGCGCGCGTCGCCGAGCACAACGCCGCCTTCCAGCGCTCCTATTGGCGCTTCTTCCGCGCCGCGTACAAGGACAAGTACTTCTACATGGGGGAGCACGACCTGCTGTCGGCGTCCTTCCTCATCGACACCGCG
Source organism: Thermoanaerobaculia bacterium (assembly GCA_036397955.1). Taxonomy (GTDB): domain Bacteria; phylum Acidobacteriota; class Thermoanaerobaculia; order Multivoradales; family UBA5704; genus DASUNQ01. The sequence goes on from DASWHY010000597.1 coordinate 2,343, forward strand.
CAGTACTACCTGTTCGTGGTGATCCCGGCTTACAAGCTCTACGGCCGCTTCCACTGGGAGCCGGTGCTCGGCCCCAAGCCGGCCTTCATCAGCTACCACCTGATGCGGCTCTACAACCGGCGCCTGGCCAAGATCGCTCTCGCCCGCCGCGCCGCCGGCGAGGCCGGCCGGCGCAACGACGGCCGCCGCGTCGCCGCCTTCTACAACCTCGGCTTCGCGCCGGTCCGCATGGCGGCGCGCGGCCTCAAGCTCTGGCTGGCGGCGGAGGTCGACTACCTGCGGCTGGCGGCGAAGCTCGCCTGGCGGCGAGTCCCGGTGGTTACCCCCGAGCCAGCCGTCCGTCCAAATCCAGGTCCGTAGCCACTCCCTGCATCGCCGCGAGCACGTTGCCGACGTGCTCCCAGAGGCCGAGCTGGCCGGCGAAGCAGGCGCGGGAGAAGTCGGCGGTGGCTTCCTCGACGTGCGGGCGGTCGACGCCGGCGGCGAAGGCCTTCTCCTTCCAGCGCTTCTGGATCGACTTGACCTCCACCTCGTGCACGTCCTTGCTCGGGCGGACGAGGGCGGCGGCGATGATGAGGCCGGTCACCTCGTCGCAGGCCAGCAGCGCGTAGTCGATCGGGCGCTCGCGCTCGACGCCGGTCCCCGGCGTGTTGTGGGAAAGGATCGCCTGCACCACGGTCTCCGGGCACCCCCGCTGGCGCAGGATCGGCGCCCCCTCGGCAGGGTGCTGCTCGAGCGTCGGGTGGATCTCCCAGTCCCAGTCGTGGAGGAGCCCGGCGAGCCCCCAGGTCTCGGCGTCCTCGCCCAGCCGCGCGGCGTACCCCCTCATCGCCGCCTCGACCGACAGCATGTGCCGGCGCAGCCCCGCTGCCTGCACGCTCTCCCGCACCAACTGCCACGCCGCCTCGCGGTCCATGGCCGGAGGATAGCGCGCCGCCCTCCCGGCGCCCGCGGGCCGCCCGCGTCGCCGTGCTACAATTTCGGGGATAACCTATGTAGTTTCAAACATTTGAGGAGGTACCATGAGAGGGAAACGCGCGTCCATCCTTCTGGCCCTCGGCTTCACCTGCCTGGCGCTTCCTGCCGGCGCTGCCGCCCCGTCCGCCCGCAAGGCGGAGCTCCTGGCCCGCGCGCCGCGCCTCAAGGCGACGCCGGCCGCCGCCAAGGTCGGCGGCTCGCCCGTCGTGGACTGCACGCAAGGGGACAGCCTGCAGGCCGCGATCGACAAGAGCGTGGACGGCGACGTCCTCGAGGTGCGCGGGCTGTGCAACGAGAACGTCAAGGTGCTGCGCAAGCGGCTCACCCTGCACGGCCTCGATCCTCTGACCGACGGCATCGCCGGCGTGGCGGCCACGCCGCCGGCCTTGGCGGCGCTCGAGGTCTGGTACTCGGACAACCTGCGGGTCGAGAACCTCTCCTTCGTCCATCCCACCGGCCACGGGCTCGGTCTCTGGTACTCCGGTGCCGAGGCGATCAACTGCCGCATGGTGGGCAACCCGCTCAACGGCGTCCACGTCTCCGTCAGCAGCTTCTTCGACGCCACCGAGCTGGTTCTTTCGGACAACGGCCGGTCGGGCCTCAACGTGCAGCGCAACGCCTCGGGGTTCTGCCGCGGCTGCCAGGTGCACAACAACGCCGCCGCCGCCGCGACGGCCAACACCGGCAGCCTGCTGTCGCTGCTCGACAGCGTGGTGACGGGCCTGCGGGGAGTGCGCGCCTTCAACAACTCCTATGCCGACATCGACTGCGTGAGCGAGGACAACCCCGCTTACTCTTGCAGCCTCAACGTCACCCGCACGGCCGGCACGGCCTTCGCGAACTCGACCGCGGCGATGTTCGGGGCCGGACCCTTCGCCGGGCAGCTACAGGCGGATGACCACGGGGAGATCCTGGTCTTCGGCTCGCAGCAGACCTCGACCGGCGTCAATCAGGTGGGGAACCCGCTTCCCAACGTTCTCAGCACCTATTCCACGCTCATCGCCGACCCCAACGAGGA
>DASWHY010000598.1:0-3691 GCA_036397955.1 Thermoanaerobaculia bacterium
GCCAGGTCCACGCCGGGGTCGTCGAGCACCGCCGCGAGCGCCGCGCCGTACTGCTCGACCGTCGCCGAGGCGATCATGTCCACCGGGTTGGCGAGGCTCGCGGTCGGGGGCAGGAAGGCGGCGAGGCGCTCGCGCGTCGTCTCGGCCAGCTCGGCCATCCGCAGCCCCTGGTTGACGCAGGCGTCGGTCGCCATGATCGCCGGCCCGCCGGCGTTGGTGACGATGCCGACGCGGTTGCCTTCGGGCAGCGGGCAGCGGTCGAGGGCCAAGGCGACGTCGAACAGCTCCTCGATGCTGTTGGCGCGCAGCACGCCGCACTGGTCGAGGAAGGCGGAGACGGTGACGTCGGCGCCGGCGATGGCGCCGGTGTGGCTGGTCGCGGCGCGCGCCCCCTCGGTGGTGCGCCCCGACTTGACCACCAGGATCGGCTTCTTGCGCCCCACCCGCTTGGCGATCTCGGTGAAGCGGCGCGGGTTGCCGAACGACTCCAGGTACATGGCGACGACGCGGGTCGCCGGGTCGTCCTCCCAGTGCTCGAGCAGGTCGTTGCCCGAGACGTCGGCCTTGTTGCCCATCGAGACGAACTGCGTCAGCCCCATCCCGAGCTGCCCGGCGACGTTGAGGATGGCGACGCCGAGGGCCCCGGACTGGCTGACGAAGCCGATCGAGCCGGCGCGGGCGGGCACCGGCGCGAAGGTGGCGTTCATGTCGACGCCCGCCTGGGTGTTGATCACCCCCATGCAGTTGGGGCCGATCATGCGCGCCCCCGCCGCGCGCACCGTGTCGCGCAGCCGGCGCTCGAGCGCCGCTCCCTCGGCGCCGGTCTCGGCGTAGCCGGCGGTGATGACCACGAGCCCGCGCACGCCGCGGGCGAGGCAGGCCTCGACCGCTTCCTGCACCACCGGCCGCGGCACCACGATGACCGCGAGGTCCACCGGATCGGGGATCTCCGCCACCGTGGCGTAGCAGCGCAGCGAGTGGATGGCGCGCGCGAACGGGTTGACCGGGTAGATCGCCCCCTTGAACTCGTTGACCACCAGGTTGTGGAGGAGAGAGAAGCCGATCGAGTCGCGCTGCCGCGAGGCGCCGACGACGGCGATCGAGCGCGGCGAAAAGATCGTGTCGAGCGGACGCTCGCTCAACCGCGCCTCAGAACAGCCTGCCGGCGGCGCCGCGCGGCGGGTAGCCCAAGTGCTCGTAGGCGCGGCGGGTGGCGATGCGGCCGCGCGAGCTGCGCTGCAGGAACCCCTCCTGGATGAGGTACGGCTCGTAGAAGTCCTCGAGCGTGCCGCGGTCCTCGCCCAGGGCGGCGGCGAGCGCCTTGATCCCCGCCGGCCCGCCGTCGTAGCGCTCGATGAGAGTGCTGAGGATCTTGCGGTCCAGGTCGTCGAAGCCGTGCTCGTCCACCTCGAGGAGCCCCAGCGCCCGCCGCGCCACCTCGAGGTCCACCGCCGGCGCCCGCTCCACCTGCGCGAAGTCGCGCACCCGGCGCAGCAGGCGGTTGGCGACGCGCGGCGTGCCGCGGCTGCGGCGGGCGATCTCGCGCGCCCCCTCCTCGTCGATCGCCACTCCCAGGAGCTTGGCCGAGCGGCGGACGATCTGCGCCAGCTCCTCCGGGCGGTAGAAGTCGAGGCGGTGGACGATGCCGAAGCGGGCGCGCAGCGGCGCGCTGATCAGGCCGGCGCGCGTCGTCGCCCCGACCAGGGTGAAGCGCGGCAGCTCGATTTTCATCGTGCGCGCCGCCGGGCCCTGGCCGATGACCAGGTCGAGGCGGTAGTCCTCGAGCGCCGGGTAGAGGATCTCCTCGACCGTCGGCCCCAGGCGGTGGATCTCGTCGATGAAGAGCACCTCGCCGGGCTCGAGGTTGGTGAGGATGGCGGCGAGGTCGCCCGCCCGCTCCAGCACCGGCCCCGAGGTGACGCGCATCGGCGCCCCCATCTCGTTGGCGATGATGTGCGCGAGCGTCGTCTTGCCCAGCCCCGGCGGGCCGAAGAGGAAGACGTGGTCGAGGGTCTCGCGCCGCTCGCGCGCGGCGCGGATGAAGACGCGCAGGTTGTCGAGGACGCGCGCCTGCCCGACGTAGTCCTCCAGCCGCTGCGGCCGCAGCGTCGCCTCCACCCCCAGGTCCTCGGGCGCGGGGACGCCCGAGAGGAGGTGGTCGGCCGGGAGCATGTCGGAATTCTATGTCGCCTCTGTAGGACATCCACCCACGGCGCGCGCCGCACGGTGACGACAGCATCTTCGGGGCGCCGCTGATCGAGCGCCCGCGACCCTCGCCCTAGCCTGCACTTGCGGCCGGGAAAGCCCCCGAGCCGCACGCCAGGAGGCGAGGCCCATGACCACTCAACCCACCATCCGCACCCTGTTCCTGCTGCTCATCGCGCTGGCCGCCGCGCCGCTTTCGGCCGCCACGTACCTCATGCCGAGCGACGAGACGCTGGCCGACCAGGCGCCGGTCATCGCCGCAGTGCGGGTGACCGACTCCGGGCCGGCGCCGCTGCGCGCCGGCATCGCCACCGACTACGTGGTCGAGGTGGACGAGGTGGTCAAGGGGGATCTTCCGGGGAGCACGGTCGTCGTGCGGGTGCCCGGCGGCGAGATGGAAGGGGACCTCGAGCTGCGGGTCTCCGGCGCGCCCCGCTTCGCCCCCGGCGAGCGGGCGCTCCTCTTCCTGGTGCCCAACCGCGACGGCAGCTACGGCGTCCTCCACCTCTTCCTGGGCGCCTTCCATGAGGTGCGCGCGGGCGGCCGGACCCTGGCCCGGCGCGACCTCGCCGAGGGGCGTCCGCTCGCTCCGGCCGCCGACCCGCCGCGCGACCTCGCGCGCTTCAGCCGCTGGCTCGCCGACCGCGCGGCCGGCCTGGAAGCGGAGCGCGACTACCTGGTCACGGGTGGCGGGCCGCAAGCGGCGACCGAGGCCTTCACCTCCCTGCCGACGCCGGACCGCGTGCCCCTGCGCTGGTTCCGCTTCGACGGCGGCGGCAGCGTGAGCTGGCGGCTCAACACGTCGCTTCCCGCCGGCGTCGGCGCGGAGGCGACTGCCGCGGCCTTGCGCGCCGCGCTCGCCGCCTGGAACGACGACGCGACCAGCCGGATCGGCTACTCCTACGGCGGGACGACGAGCGCGAGCGGCGGCTTCCTCAGGAGCGACGGCACCAACGGCGTGCTCTTCGAGGATCCGGGCAACGCCCACGTGCCCGGCAGCTACAACTGCGCCAAGGGCGGGGTCGTCGCCCTCGGCGTCGCCTTCATGGACCGCGGCACGCGCAGCTCGGGCGGGAAGGTCTACCACGAGATCGTCGAGGCCGACGTCGTGACCAACGACGGCAGCGCCTGCTACTTCCGCGACAACCCGGCCGGCGCGGCCGAGGTCTTCGCCCACGAGCTGGGGCACACGCTCGGCTTCGGCCACTCCGCCGAGCGCGAGGCGCTGATGTACGGCGTCGCCCACAAGGACGGACGCGGCGCGCGCCTCGAGCACGACGACCGGCTGGCCGCCAACGCCGTCTACGGCGCCGGCTCGCCGCCGCCGGTGCCGACCAAGCCGCCGCCGCCTCCCGCGCCGGCGACCCGCCCCGCGGCCCCGGCCGCGCTGGCCGCCCGGCCGGTCGCGCCGACGGCGATCGAGCTGACCTGGCGCGACGTCTCCGACAACGAGCTCGACTTCCGGTTGGAGCTGAAGGTGGGGAAG
>DASWHY010000599.1:0-2231 GCA_036397955.1 Thermoanaerobaculia bacterium
AACGCGTAACACAGCTCGTCTTGGGTGGTGGAGGGTTTGCGCCACGAATAGCGGGTAAGAGGTGTCGTTCGAGCCGTCCTGGTTTGCGGTCTATCGGACGGTGCGCCTAGAGCTGGTTGACCACAGTGAGGTCCCCCTCTCTTCTCGCTCGGGTGTCCAGAAGCGCTTGCATTCCGGTGCGGACGTCTTGGTGACGCTCAACGGCCCAACTGTTCCTCCCTCATCCTGCTAGACTTCGCCGCCGCATTTCGATTTCTGGCCTGGAGAGAACCTGATGACGGACTACCGAATCGGCGTGCTCGGGGGCAGCGGGCTGTACGCCATGGAGGGGCTGACGGTGCACGAGGAGCGCCGGCTCGAGACCCCGTTCGGCGAGCCCTCGGACGCCTACGTGCTCGGTGAGCTGGAGGGGACGCCGGTGGTCTTCCTGCCGCGCCACGGCAAGGGGCACCGCCTGCTGCCGGCCGAGCTCAACTACCGCGCCAACATCTACGGCTTCAAGGTCCTGGGGGTGGAGCAGCTCGTCTCGGTCTCGGCCGTCGGCTCGATGAAGCTCGACTACCGGCCGACCGACATCGTCGTCCCCGACCAGTTCTACGACCGCACTCGCCACCGCCCCGACACCTTCTTCGGCAACGGTCTGGTGGGGCACGTCTCCTTCGCCAAGCCGATCTGCCCGCGCCTGCTGGAGATCGCCGCCGAGGCCGCCCGCGCCGCCGGCGCCCGCGTCCACCGCGGCGGCGTCTACCTGTGCATGGAGGGGCCGCTCTTCTCGACCCGCGCCGAATCCGAGATCTACCGCTCCTGGGGGATCGACGTCATCGGCATGACCAACCTGCAGGAAGCGAAGCTCGCGCGCGAGGCCGAGATCTGCTACGTGACGCTGGCGATGGTCACCGACTACGACTGCTGGCACGAGACCGAGGAGGTGGTCTCGGGCGCGGCGGTGATGGAGGTCATCCGCCAGAACGTCGTCATGTCGCAGGAGGTGGTGCGGCAGATCCTGCGCCGGATGACCGGCGGCCGCGGCTGCCTCTGCGAGACCGCGCTCGCTCATGCCCTGATCACCGAGCGCGAGCTGATCCCGGAGGAGACGCTCAAGGCGCTCCAGCCGATCGTCGGCAAGTACATCCCCGGGGGCGCCGCCTGAAGCGCCAGCGCATCCTCGTCACCAACGACGACGGCGTCTTCTCCGAGGGGATCAAGCTGCTGGCGCGCACCCTCGCCGCGGTGGCGGAGGTGGTCGTCGTGGCGCCCGACCGCGAGCAGAGTGCCTCGGGGCACGCGCTGACCCTGTCGCGGCCGCTCCGCCTGCAGCAGATGGAGGCGAATTGGTACGCGGTGGACGGCACGCCGACCGACTGCGTCAACTTGGCCGTCCTCTGGCTGATGAAAGACGACCCGCCCGACCTCGTCTGCTCCGGCATCAACTTCGGCACCAACCTCGGCGACGACGTCACCTACTCGGGCACCGTCTCGGCCACCTTCGAGGGGACGCTCCTCGGCATCCCCTCGGTGGCGTTCAGCCAGGAGGTCGCGCAGGGGTTCGCCTGGGAGCCGGCGGCGCGCTTCGCGCTCACCCTGGTCGAGACTCTCCTCGCCGAAGCGGTGCCGAAGGACCTGCTGCTCAACGTCAACGTCCCGGCCGGCGAGGTGCAAGGGGTCTCGTTCACCAAGCTGGGGCGGCGGGTCTACAAGCAGTCGATCATCGAGAAGCTCGACCCGCGCGGCCGCAAGTACTACTGGATCGCCGGCACGCCGGAGTGGGAGGCGGCCGCCGGCACCGACTTCGAGGCGCTGTCGGAGGGCCGCATCTCGGTGACGCCGCTGCACCTCGACCTGACCTACTACCCTGGCCTCGAGACCCTCGCGGCGCTGCGCGAGAAGCTCGAAGCGCTCCTGCCGCACCGCTGACCTCCGTGGCGCTCCGCCCCGCCCTCGACGTCGCCGTCCAGCGCGAGCGGATGGTGGAGCTCCTGGCGTCGCGCGGCATCCAGGACCCGCGGGTGCTGGCGGCGATGCGCAAGGTGCAGCGCCACCTCTTCGTCAAGGAGCACCTGCGCAGCCGCGCCTACGGCGACCACCCGCTGCCGATCGGCGGCGGGCAGACGATCTCGCAGCCCTGGGTGGTGGCGCGGATGACCGAGCTGCTGGAGGTCGGGCCGCAGCACTCGGTGCTCGAGATCGGCACCGGCTCGGGCTACCAGACGGCGGTCCTGGCGCAGCTCGCG
>DASWHY010000600.1:0-5352 GCA_036397955.1 Thermoanaerobaculia bacterium
TGACCACCTGGTCCGCCTCGGCCACCACCCAGTCCGGCACCCGCTCCTTCACCGCGACGCCCACCAGGCTGCCGACCGTGTCGTAGAGGCTCTCGAGGTGCTGGACGTTGACCGTGGTGAGGACGCTGATGCCGGCCTCCAGGATCTCGAGCACGTCCTGCCAGCGTTTGCCGTGGCTGCCGCCGGGGGCGTTGGTGTGGGCCAGCTCGTCGACGAGGGCCACTTCCGGAGCCCGGGCCAGGACCGCGCCGAGGTCCATCTCTTCGAGGAGGATCCCGCGGTAGTCGAAGGCCCGGCGCGGGACCTCCTCCAGGCCGAGGCACAACGACTGGGTGTCGGGGCGGCCGTGGTTCTCCACGTAGCCGATGACCACGTCGACCCCGCGGTCGCGCAGGCGGTGGGCCTCGAGCAGCATCTGGTAGGTCTTGCCCACCCCCGGCGCGTAGCCGAGATAGACCTTGAGCCGGCCTCGCCGGCTGCGGCGGATCAGCCGCAGGAAGCTCTCCGGGTCGCCGCGCGCGAGCGCGTCTGCCATGGCTCCCATCATCGCTCGGCTCCCGGTCTTCCGAAAGCCTCGTCGAGGGCCAGGTTGGCCGCGAGGACGTTGACCAGCCGGGCTCCGGCCAGGCCGCCGCCGTCGCGGGCGAGCTCGCTGATGCGGGCGGCCACCGCTTGCGGCTCGACGCCGCGGGCAGCCGCGATCCGCGGCGCCTGGTAGAGCGCCGCCGCGAGCGTGACGTGCGGGTCGAGCCCCGATCCCGACGCCAGGACGAGCTCCGCGGGCACCGGGCCGGCGTCCGTCATCCCGGGCCGGGCGAGGAGCTCGCGCGCCCGCTCGGCGATCTTCGGGTTGGCCGGGGAGAGGTTCGAGCCGCCGGTGGCGGCGGCGTCGTAGCCCACCGCCGAGGGCCGCGGCCAGAGGTAGGCGGAACGGGTGAACTCCTGAGCGATCCGCAGCGAGCCGACGACGGTCCCGTCGCGCTCGACGAGGCTCCCGGAGGCGCTCGCCGGAGCCAGGCCGTGGGCCAGCAGCCAGAGGAGGGCCGGGTAGACGGCCGCGCACAGGCCGAGGGAAAGGAAGGTGAAGACGATCGAAGCGCGCAGGTCACGCATGGCGAAGCTCCTCATCCCGCCAGGCCGACGGCGGCGAGCGCCAGGTCGATGGCCTTGATCGCCACGAACGGCAGCGCCACGCCTCCGAGGCCGTAGACGAGAAGGTTGTGCCGCAGGAGGGCGCCGGCGCCGATCGGCCGGTAGCGCACCCCCTTGAGGGCGATCGGAATGAGCAAGGGGATGATGACGGCGTTGAAGATCACCGCCGAGAGGATCGCGCTCGCCGGGGTGGTCAGCCGCATGACGTCGAGCACGGCGAGGGCCGGGATCGCGCCCACGAAGATCGCCGGCACGATCGCGAAGTACTTGGCCACGTCGTTGGCGAAGGAGAACGTGGTCAGGGCGCCGCGGGTCATCAGGAGCTGCTTGCCGATCTCGATGACCTCGATGAGCTTGGTCGGGTCCGAGTCGAGGTCGATCATGTTGCTCGCTTCCTTCGCCGCCTGGGTGCCGGCGTTCATGGCCACGCCGAGGTCGGCCTGCGCCAGGGCCGGGGCGTCGTTGGTGCCGTCGCCCATCATCGCCACCAGCCGCCCCGTCGCCTGCTCGCGGCGGATGGTGGCGAGCTTGTCCTCCGGCCGCGCCTCGGCGATGAAGTCGTCCACTCCCGCCTGGCGGGCGATGGCCGCGGCGGTGATCGGGTTGTCGCCGGTGACCATGACCACGCGCAGCCCCATGCGCCGCAGACGCCCGAAGCGTTCGGCGATGCCGGGCTTGAGCACGTCGGCGAGGCCGACCACCCCCAGCACGCGGGGCCCGCGGGCCACCACCACCGGCGTGCCGCCGTCCTTGGCGACGTCCTCGATCAGGCGCGACAGCGCCGCCGGCGGCTCGCCGCCGAGAGCGCGCACCCACGCCGCGATCTCGTCGCCGGCGCCTTTGCGGACCTTGTCGCCGGAGGGCAGGTCGACGCCGCTCATCCGCGTCTCGGCGGTGAACGCCACCGGCTCGGCCCCGGCCGGCAGCTCCGGCCGCAGGCCCTTGGCGGCGCCCAGCTCGACGATCGAGCGCCCCTCGGGCGTGACGTCGGCGAGCGAGCTCTCCACCGCCGCCGCCGCGAGCTCTTCTTCGCCGACCCCGGGCAGCGGCAGCCAGCGCGTGGCGCGGCGGTTGCCCTGGGTGATGGTGCCGGTCTTGTCGATGAGCAGGGTGTCGACGTCGCCGGCCACCTCGACGGCCTTGCCGCTCTTGGCCAGCAGGTTCGCCGCCAGGGCGCGGTCCATGCCCGCGAGGCCGATCGCCGGCAGCAGCGCGCCGATCGTCGTCGGGATGAGGCACACCAGCAGGGCCACCAGGGTGGGCACCGGGATCTCGATCCCGAAGTAGGTGCCGATCGGCGCCAGGCTGGCGGTCACCACCAGGAAGGCGAGGGTGAAGCCGGCGAGCACCACGGTCAGCGCGATCTCGTTGGGCGTCCTCTGGCGCTCGGCGCCCTCGACGAGCGCGATGATGCGATCGAGGAAGCTCTGGCCCGGCTCGGCGGTGACGCGGACCTCGATCTCGTCGGAGAGGACGCGGGTGCCGCCGGTGACTCCGGAGCGGTCGCCGCCCGCCTCGCGCACCACCGGGGCCGACTCGCCGGTGATCGCCGACTCGTCGATCGACGCCGCGCCGCGCAGGATCTCGCCGTCGCCGGGGATGAGCTCGCCGGCCCGCACGACCACCACGTCGCCGGGGGCGAGCGCGGTCGAGGAGACCTCCTCGAGCCGCTCGCCGGCCCGGCGCCGCGCCGGCGTGTCGCGTCGCGTGGCCCGCAGGGTGTCGGCCTGCGCCTTGCCGCGCGCCTCGGCCACCGCCTCGGAGAAGTTGGCGAAGAGCACGGTCAGCCACAGCAGCACCGCGATGACGAATTGGAAGCCGGAGTCGGCACTGCCTGTCCACGCGCTTTGGGCGGCGATCAGCGTGGTCAACGCCGCTCCGGCCTCGCAGGTGGCCATCACCGGGTTGCGCGCTATCCGGCGCGGGTCGAGCATGGTGAACGAGCGGCCGAGGGCCGTCCGCACCACTGCGGGGTCGAAGAGCCGCTGCCTGCGGGTGTGCCGCCGGGCGAGCTTCTGCTGCTCGCGGGATACGTTCAAAGTGTTTTCGCTGCTCACGGTGTCTCCTTCCGGGTCGGCGGTCACAGCGGGGCGAGGTGGTCGGCGATCGGCCCCAGGATCGCCACCGGCAGGAAGAGCAGCGCGCCGACCAGCAGCACGGTGCCGAAGAGCACGACGCCGAAGAGCAGGCCGTCGGTGCGGAAGGTGCCGGTGGTCTCCGGCGTCGGCCGCTTGCGGCCGAGCGAAGCGGCGATGGCCAGCGGGGCGAAGATCGGCAGGAAGCGGCCGAAGAGCATCGCCAGACCCGTTGCCACGTTCCACGGCGCCGTGTTGTCGCCGAGCCCTTCGAAGCCGGAGCCGTTGTTCGCGGCGGCCGAGGAGAATTCGTAGAGGATCTCGGAGAAGCCGTGGGAGCCCGGGTTCTTCACCGTCCCCTGACCCCACGGCGTGGCCGCGAAGAGCGCCGTGCCCGCCAGGATGAGGAAGGGGTGCAGCAGCAGCGCCAGGGCCGCGAGCTTCATCTCGCTCGCTTCCACCTTGCGCGTCAGGTACTCGGGGGTGCGGCCGACCATCAGGCCGGCGATGAAGACCGCCACGACGATGAAAAGGAACATGTTGATGAAGCCGACGCCGACGCCGCCGTAGATCACGTTGAGCCACATGCCCGTCAAGGGCAGCAGCCCGGTGAGGGGATTGAGGCTGTCGTGCATCGAGTTGACCGAGCCGTTCGACGTCGCGGTCGTCGACACCGCCCACAGCGGCCCCGCCGCGGCGCCGAAGCGCAGCTCCTTGCCCTCGAGGTTCGGCGCCTGCGTCACCGGCAGGCCGGCCAGCGCCGGCGCCGGCGCCGTCTCGAAAGCGATCGCCAGCGACGCGAAGATCACGAGGAAGACGCCCATCACCGCGAAGACCACCGCGGCGTGCCGGCGCCGCCCGGTGATCCGCCCGAACATCCAAACCACGCCCATCGGGATCAGGAGGATCGAGACGTTGCTGACGACGTTGGTGAAGAAGCCGGCGTTCTCGAAGGGATGGGTGGAGTTCGGCCCGAAGTAGCCGCCGCCGTTGGTGCCGAGCTGTTTGATCGCCACCACCGCCGCGACCGGCCCGCGGGCGATCGTCTGCATCGCGCCCTCGAGGGTGTGGGCCACCGCCGCGCCTTCGAAGGTCATCGGTATGCCGCCCAGGATCAGAAGCGTTGCCAGGACAAGGGACAAAGGCAGCAGCACCAGGACGCAGGCGCGTCCCAGGTCGCGGAAGAAGCCGCCGACCTCGCGGCCGGCGAGGGCCCGGCAGAGGGCCGTCAGGGCCGCGATCCCGGTGGCGGCGGAAACGAACTGCAGCCAGCAGATGACCGCGAGCTGCGAGAAGTAGGAGAGGGCGACCTCCCCCGAGTAGTGCTGAAGGTTGGTGTTGGTGACGAACGAGCTGACCGTGTTGAAGGCCAGCGACGGCTCCATCGGACCTTTGCCGTCGGGGTTCAGGGGCAGGAGGTGCTGGGTGACCAGCACGGCATAGGCCCAGGCCCACGTGACGACGTTGAAGACCAGCAGGGACACGGCGTAGCGCTTCCAGTGCGGCGGACCGGCGGCGTCGAGGCGGGCGAGGAGACCCTCGAAGCGGCCCCGCAGGCCCGCCCGGGCGGCGCCCTCCGGCGGATCCATGGCCCACGCCAGGTAGCGGCCCAGCGGCCAGGAAAGGAGAGCGGTACCGGCGAGCACGAGGATGACAAGGACGACTTCCATGGTGCGTTCTCCTCTAGAACTTCTCGGGGCGGAGCATCGCGTACAGGAGGTACACGAAGATCACGACGGCGACTGCGACGGTCAGGAGCGTCACGATGGTTCTCCTTTCGGTGCGGACTCGTCGTCCGCACGGGTCAGGCGGTCGCACAGCACGATGAACGCCGCGATGGCGGCGAAGCTGGCGATGGCGATGGCGAGGACTGCCAGATGACTCATGGGCTCACCTCCTGAGGACGCCTACTGCATCGCGTGTGCCAGCGCGCACAGGCAGACGATCCGAGCCCGCAGGGCGACAGCCGGTAGCCGGGGGTTTCAATCGGGTGCAGTTGATTTCAATGCAGACTATACAGCCAGGGAGAGGGTCCAGTGTAGAAACGACCCCGAAGGACGACCGGATATAGCCCCGGGTTGCCCGAACGGTCGCTGAGCCGCCCCCGAAACGCAGTGTGGTTGAT
>DASWHY010000601.1:0-4140 GCA_036397955.1 Thermoanaerobaculia bacterium
GGTCCACCGCCACGAAGCGGAGCGTGCCGCGCTTGTCGCGCAGCTTCATGCGCCAGCCGAAGCGGTGGCCCTCCTCGGTCCAGTCCACCGTCCCCGCGTAGAGGAGGTGGCGGAACGGGAGGAGGAGCTGGAGCCCCACCCAGCAGGCCAGGAACGCCAGCACCGCCCGGCGGCGGCCCGCGGCCGGGCGCGGGACGGCGCGCTCCGCCGCCGGCTGCGACCGCGCGCGCCGCAGCAGCCGCACGCGCCGCGGCCAATCGGGAGGGAAGAAGAGCAGCGTGCCGGCGATCATCACCCAGGGGAAGACGCCGATCGAGAAGAGGCGCGAGTTCCAGAGGTGGAAGACCACGCTGACCACGAAGGCCGCCGGCCGCGTGCGCCGCCAGAGCAGCGCCGGCACGATCAGCAGATCGTAGAGGACGCCACCCCAGGCGAAGCCGTAGGCCGCCCAACGCTCCCCGAGGAAGGCGGCCCGGAAGGGCCCCTCGGTCCCCTCGCGCAGCCAGAGACCGATCGGCTCGGCGCGCAGCAGCCAGTCGCGGTTGAGCTTGGCGAGGCCGCCCCCGACGTAAGGGACCGCCACCTGAAAGCACAAGAGCCAGAGCGCCCAGGCGGGGACCAGGTCGGCGCGCCGCGCCCGGCGGGTGCCGAGCGCCAGCGTCCGGTGCGCCGGCACGACCGCCAGCAGCAGGGCGAGGAGGCAGATCAGGTAGGTGTGGTTCTGGTAGTACGCCGGGTCGAGCAGGAAGACGTAGCCGTAGCCCAGGAAGAAGAGCGCGCAGGCGGCGCGCGAGGCCACGCCGAGCGCGATCAGCACCGCGCACGCCGCGAGCCCCCAGAAGACGGCCCAGAGGACCTCCGGCGGCCCCGGCCGCACCCACTCGAAGCCCGGGAAGGTGAAGTGGAAGGCGGGCGCCAGGTACTGGCGCTGGAGCCTCCCCCCCAGGAGGTACTGCAGGGAGTGCCAGAGCATGAGCGCCCCGAAGGCGACGCGGAAGACCGCGAGCGAGGCGGCGTCCACCGGCTGGAAGAAGCGGGAGACCCAGGGGTGCGGCGCCGGCCGGGCGCTCGGCGCGCTTGCCGCCTGGAGCTTGGCGCGCGCGGGACGCCGGGCGCGCTTGGAAGCGGGGGTGGCCATACAGCACTCGACGAACCTGCTGTGGGCTATTTTACCGCGTCCACTGAAACAAGCGCCCCGGACCGGGCGTAGCATGGGAAAGGGCGGCGGGTCACCGATCGAGGAGGACGACGTGAGAAGTGCATGCTGGCTGGGATTGCTGGCGGCGGTCTGCCTGGCCGCCGCGGGGTGCTCGGGCGGGAACGCCGAGGCCCGCGATACGGACGCTGCGGGCGCCCGCGAGGAGGCGAAGAAGGGCGAGGACGGCAAGGACGCCAAGCCCAAGGACGAGGCGGTGCCGGTCGAGGTGGCGCCGCTCGCGCGCGGGCCGATCGAGGCGGTGCTCCGCTACTCGACCCACCTGGAGGCCGAGGAGGAGGTGCAGGTCCTCGCCCAGGCCTCGCGCCAGGTGCGGCAGCTTTTCGTCGAAGAGGGGCGGCGGGTGGGGCGCGGGCAGGTCCTCGTCCGCCTCCAGGACGAGGAGCAGCGCACCGCCCTCGCCAAGGTGCAGAGCCAGCTCGCCAAGGCCGAGCGCGAGCACGAGCGGCAGAAGAAGCTCTTCGCCCTCCAGCTCATCCCCGAGCAGGCCTTCAACGAGACCGCCTACGAGCTCGAGCAGCTCCAGCTGGCGCGCGAGGAGGCGCGGCGGCAGCTCGGCTACACCGAGGTGCGGGCGCCGATCTCCGGCACCGTCACCCGCCGCCTGGTCGGCGTCGGCGATTTCGTCAACCTGAACCAGCCGCTGTTCGAGCTGGTGGACTTCGACTCGATCGTCGCCCGCGTCCACGTGCCGGAGAAGGAGCTGGGGCGGCTGGCCGCCAACCAGGCGGTGCGCATCGTGGCGCCGGCCCTGGGCGGGCGCGAGTTCGCCGGCCGCGTCGAGCGCCTCTCGCCGGTGGTCGATCCGCAGAGCGGCACGGTCAAGGTGACCGTCGACGTGCCGCCGCAGGAAGGGCTCCGCCCCGGCATGTACGTGGACGTGGCGCTGGTCACCGCCGTCCACCCCGACGCCCTCCTCGTCCCCAAGCGGGCGCTGGTCTACGACCACGACCAGCTCTTCGTCTACCGCCTGCGGCCGGACGGCCGGCACGTCGAGCGGGTGCGCCTGGTGGCGAAGCTCGAGGACCGCGCCAACGTCGAGCCGGCCGGCGGCCTGGCCGCCGGCGACCGGCTGGTGGTGGCCGGGCAGGCCGGGCTCAAGCAGGGCGCGAAGGTGCGGCTGGCGGGGAAGGGCGCGTGAGCGACCGGCGCGAGCCGCCCGACGAGCCTTCGATCCCCCCCGACCAGCCGATCGAAGAGCCCGACGACAGCCCGATCGAAGACCTGCCGCCGCGGCGCGACCCGGAAACGCCCGAGCCGCCGCGCGACGACCCGCCGGCCGGCCCGCCGCAGCAAGTGCGCGCGGGCTTCGCCCGGTTCGTCACCGGCCGCCCGGTGGCGGTGCTGATGCTCTTCCTCGCCGCCGTGGTCTTCGGCTGGTTCTCCTATCGCCGGCTCCCGGTCACGCTCATGCCGGAGCTCAGCTACCCGACCCTCACGGTGCGCACCGAGTACCCCGGCGCCGCCCCCGAGGAGGTCGAGAACGACATCAGCCGGCCGCTGGAGGAGGCGCTCGGCATCGTCAGCGGCCTGCGGCGGATCAGCAGCGTCTCCCGCGCCGGCCTCTCCGACGTGGTGCTGGAGTTCGCCTGGGACACCGACCTCTCGGCGGCGACCCAGGACACCCTGGAGAAGCTCGACCTCGTCTTCCTCCCCGAGGACGCCGAGCGGCCGCTCATCCTCCACTACGACCCCTCGCTCGACCCGGTGCTGGAGCTCTCGCTTTCGGGGCAGGGCGACCGCTTTCGCGGCGAGGAGGGCCTGCGGCGCCTGCGGCGGCTGGCCGAGCTGCAGGTCAAGCGCGCCCTCGAGCCGATCAAGGGGGTGGCGGCGGTGCGGGTGCGCGGCGGCCTGGAGGAGGAGATCCACGTCCTCCTCGCCGACGACGCGCTGCGCCGCACCGGGCTCTCGATCCAGGCGGTGATCGACCGCCTGCGGCAGGAGAACATCAACGTCGCCGGCGGCACCATCCAGGAGGGGCGCACCGAGTACATGGTGCGGACCCTCAACGAGTACCGCGACCTGCGCGAGATCGGCGAGACCGTGGTGGCGAGCCGCGAAGGGCGCGACGTGCGGGTGCAGGACTTGGGGCGGGTGGTGCGCGCGCACAAGGAGCGGGAGATGCTCACCCGCACCGACGGCGGCGAGAGCGTGCAGGTGGACGTCTTCAAGGAGGCCGACGCCAACATCGTGGCGGTGGCCGACCGGGTGCGCACGGCGCTCGGCGACGCGGAGAAGGAAGGGCAGGCGGAGACGCGGGCGCCGCCGGCGGGGGAGCGCGGCGGGCGCGCGGAGCCATCCAGCCGGCAGGGGCCGGCTGCACTCGGAGCGCGCCTCTTGCGTGAGGAGGGGGCGCGGCTCCAGATCGTCGCCGACCGCTCGGTCTTCATCCGCGCCAGCATCGCCGAGCTGCGCGACAACTGCATCGTCGGCGGCCTCCTCGCCGTCCTCGTCCTGCTCGTCTTCCTGCGCGAGTTCCGCGCCACCGCGATCATCGCGGTCAACATCCCGATCGCGCTCCTGCTCTGCTTCGCGCCGCTCCACCTCTCGGGCGTCTCCTTGAACATCATGTCGCTCGGCGGCCTGGCGCTCGGCATCGGCATGCTCGTCGATTCCTCGATCGTGGTGCTGGAGTCGATCTCGCGCTGCCGCGAGGAGGGGGACGACCTCCTCGCCGCCGCCATCCGCGGCACCAACGAGGTGGGGGCGGCGGTCATCTCCTCGACCCTGACCTCGGTCGCCGTCTTCTTCCCCATGGTCTTCGTCGAGGGCATCGCCGGCCAAGCCTTCTCCGACCTCGGGCTCGCGGTCGTGGTGTCGCAGTTCGCGGCGCTGGCGGTGGCGCTTTTCCTGGTGCCGATGCTGGCCAGCCGCCGCGGCGCCGCCCTCGGCGACCCCGAGGCCCGCGCCGCCGCCGGCCGCGC
>DASWHY010000602.1:0-8176 GCA_036397955.1 Thermoanaerobaculia bacterium
TCCCAGACCAGGCAGGTCGAGCGCTGGCAGGCGAGCCCGAGCGCCGCCGGCTCTCCGTGCCGCCGGAGCTCCCCCAGCACGTCGCGCACACTCGCCAGGAGCGCCTCGGGGTCGTGCTCCACCCGCGCGCCCTCGGCGCGCCGCGAGACCTCCACCGCGGCCGCAGCCGCCACCCGCCCGTCCGGCGCGAAGAGCGCCCCTTTCGTGGCGGTCGAGCCCTGGTCGATGGCGGCGACGAAAGTAGTCACGGTGAGGCCGCGATCCTATGTGCCGCGGCTCCCGAAAGCGGGTTCACGCTAGAATCCGTCGGTTTCGGCCCCAGCGCCCGCTCGCCGGGCGTCCCTCTACCCGTCCACGGAGAACCCGCTTTTGGCCCGCAAGATGCTCATCAACGCGCAGCGCCCCGAGGAGCTGCGCGTCGCCATCGTCTCCGGCTCGCACCTCGAGAGCTACCAGGTCGAGGTCGCCACGTCGGGGCTCACCCGCGGCAACATCTACCGCGGCGTCATCGCCAACGTCCAGCCGGCCCTCAACGCCGCCTTCATCGACTACGGCGGCGACCGCCACGGTTTCCTCGCCATCCAGGACGTCGTGCCGGAGGCCTACTACCACTCGCCGCGCGGCGGCGGCAAAGCGCGCATCGAGGAGGTGCTCGAGAAGGGGCGGCCGATCGTCGTCCAGGTCACGCGCGAGGCCGAGGGGGGCAAAGGCGCGGCGCTCACCACCAACCTCTCCCTCGCCGGCCGCTACCTCGTGCTGACTCCCTTCGACGACACCCGCGGCGTCTCGCGCAAGGTGGAGGACGACGACGCCCGGCGGCAGCTCAAGGAGCTGGCCGGAAGGCTCGACCTCCCCACCGGCTGCGGCGTGATCCTGCGCACCAATGCCCTCGCCCAGACCAAGGCGACGCTCGGGCGCGACCTCGCCGCTCTGCTGCGCATCTGGAAGCGGGTGCAGGCCGAGGCGCGGGAGGGCAAGGGGACGCGCCTCCTCTACAGCGACCAGGGGTTGATCCTCCAGGCGCTGCGCGACCACCTCGACAGCTCGATCGACGAGGTGCTGGTGGACGACGACGACGCCCACGAGGAGGCGCTCGCCTACCTGCAGGGGTTCGCGCCGCGCACCCGCACCCGCCTCCAGCGCTACACCGAGCGGGTGCCGCTCTTCTCGCGTTACGGCGTCGAGTCGCAGATCGATCGCATCTACGACCGCACGGTGCAACTCCCGGGGGGCGGCTCGATCGTCATCGACCGCACCGAGGCGCTGACCGCGATCGACGTCAACTCCGGCCGCGGCTCGCGCGGCGCCACCCAGGAGGACACGGCCCTCCAGACCAACCTCGAGGCCGCGCGCGAGGTGGCGCGCCAGCTCCGGCTGCGCGACCTGGGCGGCCTGATCGTCGTCGACTTCATCGACATGCGCAGCGCCAAGTACCAGCGCAGCGTCGAGAAGGAGCTCAAGGAGGCGATGAAGGCCGACCGGGCGCGCTCGACGGTCGGCCGGCTCAGCCCCAACGGCCTCCTCGAGGTCAACCGCCAGCGCGTGCAGCAAGCGCTGCAGATGCGCACCCACCGCCCCTGCCCCACCTGCGCCGGCACCGGCCGGATCGCCAGCCCGGAGATGGTGGGGCTCAATCTCCTGCGCCGGGTCGAGGAGCGGGCGGCGGCCGGCTCGATCGGCGGCGTGCGGATCGAGCTCCACCCCGAGCTCGCCGACGCCTTCCAGAACAGCCGCCGGCGCGAGATCGCCGAGCTCGAGGAGGAGTTCGGGATCTGCGTCGAGGTGATCGCCTCGCCGCGCCTCCACCGGCCGCAGGAGGAGGTGGAGTGGCTGCCGCGCGACGCTTCGGCGCCGGCGCCGAAGCCGCGGGCGTTGCGCCCGGCGGTGACGGCGGCGGAGCTGGCCGAGCCGGAGCCGGAGGTCGCAGCGACAGCGGAGGAGGAGGAGAACGGCGAGACTGCGGCGGAGCGCGAGAAGCGCGGGCGGAAGCGGCGGCGCGGCGGGCGGGGGCGGAAGAAGAAAGAAGAGCAGGTGGAAGGAACCGGCGCGCCGGCCGCCGCTCCGCCGGCCGACGCGGAGGCCACAGCGGCCGAGCCCGGCGGCGAGGAGGAGCCCGAGAAGGCCGAGCCCGGCCGCCCGAAGCGCCGCCGGGGCCGCCGCGGCGGCCGGGGACGCCGGAAGGCGAATGGGGCGCAGACCCTTCTACCTGATCATTCCGAGCCGAGCGAGGTTTAGAGCCATGCCTCATCGCTTCCCGCAAGAGGCCTTTCTGCGCGACGGCCGCCGCCTGCTGATCCGCCCCTTCGGCGCCCATGACGTCGATGGCCTCTACGATCTTTTCCAGCGCCTGCCGGTCGAGGTGCGCCGCTTCGCCTGGGACAAGCTCAACCACCGCTCGCTGGTCGAGCAGTGGGGCCGCGAGCTCGACTACGCGAAGGTCTTCCCGCTGCTGGCCCTGGACGGCGCCAAGGTGGTGGCCGACGCCACCCTCCACCGCCGCGACGGCAGCCCGCTGCGCCTGGTCGGCCGGATCAAGTGGCTGATCGACCCCGCCTACCGCGGCGCCGGCCTCGGCACCGTGCTGGTCAACAACTTCATCTCGATGGCGCGCGACAACGGCCTCCGCCACCTCACCTGCATGCTGGTCTCCGACTTCGAGGCCGACGCCGTCGAGACCCTCCGCGGCCTCGGCTTCGCCGGCTACACCATCCCCCACTACGGCACCGACCCCGACGGCAACCAGCACGACATGATCAAGATGGTGCTCAAGCTGTAGCAGCGCACTTCAGCGTGGCGCGCGGTCGTCACTGCCCGATCATGCCTCCTGCCGCCGCAGCACCACGACCGCCCGCCCCTCGACGGCCAGCTCCTCGCCCGCCGCCGCCTCGCGCCCCTCTTCGGGCAGCGGCTTGGCGGTGTCCAGCACCTCGGTCCAGCGTCCGCTCCAGGAGGCCTCCGGCACCCGGAAGCCGACCGGCCCGTCGTGGGCGTTGAAGAGGAGGAGGAAGCTGGCGTCCTCGATCCGCTCGCCGCGCGGCCCGA
This sequence comes from Thermoanaerobaculia bacterium, assembly GCA_036397955.1. Taxonomy (GTDB): domain Bacteria; phylum Acidobacteriota; class Thermoanaerobaculia; order Multivoradales; family UBA5704; genus DASUNQ01. Next base: position 3,043 of record DASWHY010000602.1, read on the forward strand.
GCCCGGGGATCTGCCCGCCGTTTAGGAAGACCGCCAGCGAGCGCGCGAAGCCGGCCCCCCAGTCCTCCTCGTCCATCTCCCGCCCGTCCGGACGCAGCCAGACAAGGTCGCACTCGGCCGAGCCGCGCACCGGGCAGCCCTGGAAGAAGCGGCGACGACGGAAGACCGGGTGCTCGCCCCGGAAGCGGACGAGGCGCGCGGTGAACTCCAGCAGCTCCTCGTCGGCCGCTTCCCAATCGAACCAGGAGAGCTCGTTGTCCTGGCAGTAGGCGTTGTTGTTGCCGCGCTGGGTGCGGCCGAGCTCGTCGCCGCCCAGGAGCATCGGCAGGCCCTGCGAGAGGAGGAGCGTGGTCAGGAAGTTCCGCTGCTGGCGGCGGCGGAGGGCGAGGACGGCCGGGTCGTCCGTCGGCCCCTCGACGCCACAGTTCCAGGAGCGGTTGTGCGACTCGCCGTCGCGGTTGTCCTCGCCGTTGGCCTCGTTGTGCTTGTCGTTGTAGGAGACGAGGTCGGCGAGGGTGAAGCCGTCGTGGGCGGTGACGAAGTTGACGCTCGCCGAAGGCCGCCGGCCGTCGTCGCCGTAGAGGTCCGAGCTGCCGGTCAGGCGATAGGCCAGCTCGTCGAGCGTCGCCGGCTCGCCGCGCCAGTGATCGCGCACCGTGTCGCGGTACTTCCCGTTCCACTCCGACCAGAGGCTCGGGAAGTTCCCCACCTGGTAGCCGTCGGGACCGAGGTCCCAGGGCTCGGCGATCAGTTTGACGCGCGAGATCACCGGGTCCTGGTGGATGACGTCGAAGAAGCCGCCCAGCCGGTCGACGTCGGCGAGCTCGCGCGCCAGCGCCGCCGCGAGGTCGAAGCGGAAGCCGTCGACGTGCATCTCCGTCACCCAGTAGCGGAGGGAGTCCATGAGGAGCTGCAGCACGTACGGCTCGAGCATGTTGAGGCTGTTGCCGGTGCCGGTGTAGTCGACGTAGAAGCGCGGGTCCTCGGGGTTGAGGCGGTAGTAGGCGGCGTTGTCGAGGCCGCGGAAGCAGAGCGCCGGCCCCTGGTGGTTGCCCTCGCCGGTGTGGTTGTAGACGACGTCGAGGATCACCTCGAGCCCGGCGGCGTGGAGGGCGCGCACCAGCTCGCGGAACTCGCCCACCTGGCCGCCGTCGCCGCCGGAGGCGGAGTACTCGGCGTGCGGCGCGAAGTAACCGATCGAGTTGTAGCCCCAGTAGTTGCGCAGGCCGCGCGCGAGCAGGTGGCCGTCGTGCACGAACTGGTGGACGGGCATCAGCTCGACGGCGGTGACGCCGAGCCGGCGGAGGTGGTCGATCGCGGCCGGGTGGGCGAAGCCGGCGTAGGTGCCGCGCAGCTCCGGCGGCACGGCGGGGTGGCGTGCGGTGAAGCCCTTGACGTGGACCTCGTAGATCACGGTCTCGTGACGCGGCACGGCCGGCGGCCGGTCGTCCTGCCAGTCGAAGCGCGGATCGACGACGATCGAGCGCGGCATGGCCGGCGCGCTGTCGGCGTCGTTGCGGGCGTCGGGGTCGCTCCAGCGGTGGGCGAAGATCTCCTCCCCCCACCTGAGGTCGCCCGCGATGGCACGGGCGTAGGGATCGAGGAGGAACTTCGCCGGGTTGCAGCGCCGGCCGCGCGCCGGGTCCCAGGGTCCGTGGACGCGGAAGCCGTAGCGCTGGCCGGGTCCGACGCCGGGGACGTAGCCGTGCCAGCAGAGGGCAGTGCGCTCGGGGAGGTCGGCGCGGCTCTCGCGGCCCGCCTCGTCGAAGAGGCAGAGCTCGACCCGCTCGGCGACGGAGGAGAAGACGGAGAAGTTCGTCCCCTCGCCGTCCCACCTCGCCCCGAGCGGCGCCGGCTGCCCCGGCCAGACGTCCATCGGCCGAGCGTATCGCGGGGCGCGGTTGCGCCGGAGACGGGCGGCTGTGTCTATAGTGGAGCGATGAGCCGAGCCCTCTCCCTCCTTCCCGTCCTCCTCCTGTTGGCCTGCGCCGGCTGCGCCAGGAAGGCGGCGGACGAGGCGGTCGGCGAACAGGCGGCTTCGGACGTCGCCGCCAGTCCCGAGCCCGCTGCGCCGCCCGCTCCCGGGCGCGCCTTCGACCAGCAGGCGGGCGCGGACGCGGCGCAGCGGGCCGCGCCCTCCCCCGCCCTCACCGCGCGCAAGCTCATCAAGACCGTCGACATCCAGATGCTGGTCGCGGACACCGCGCGGGCGGCGCGCGAGGCCGAGCGCCTCGCCGCGAGCCTCGGCGGCTACGTCGCCAACAGCACCTTGCAGCGGCAGAACGGCCTCCTCCATTACACCATCACCTTGCGGGTGCCGGTCGAGCGGCTGGACGCGGCCCTCGAGCGCATCCGCCGGCTCGGCGAGCAGATCGAGCGCGAGAGCGTGCGCAGCGAGGACGTGACCGAGCAGTTCATCGACCTCGAGGCGCGCCTGACGACGCTGCGCGCCACCGAGCGCGAGCTCCTGGAGCTGCTCTCCGAGGCGCGGGAGCGCGGCCAGAAGCTCGAGGACGTGATGGCGGTGTACCGGGAGCTGACCGAGATCCGCACCTCGATCGAGCAGATCCAGGGGCAGCTCAAGGCCCTGACCACGCTCACCACGCTCTCGACGATCAACCTCGAGCTGCTGCCGGCCGAGGCGGGGAAGCCGCTGGTCGAGGAGTGGCGCCCGGCCGAGACGCTGCGCGCCAGCGCCCGGGCGCTGGTCAAGCTCCTCCAGGCGCTCGTCGATCTGGCGATCTGGCTGGTGGTGACGGCGCTGCCGGTCGTCGCGCTCCTGGCGCTCCTGATCTGGGCGCTCCTGCGCCTCCGCCGGCGCTTCCGGCGGCCCCCCGCGACGCCTTCCTAGCGCGGCGTGCCTCGCACCTCGCGCTGGGTCGCCGCCTTCGCCGTCCTCGCCCTCGCCGACCTCCTCTGGGTGGCGCCGCGGCTCCTCGTCCCGGACCTCAACCTCGACTACCCGTTCACCGACGGCGACTCCTGGGACTGGATCGCCAACGGCCTCGCCTTCGCCGGCCACCCGGTGCGCGATCCCGGCCGCTCGCCGCTCCTGCCGCTCCTGCTGGCGGCGCTGGCGCGCCTCGGCGCGCTGGAGCTCTGGCCGCTCCTCCAGCAGGCCCTCGTGCACGCCACGGCGGTGGGGTTCGTGGCGCTCGCGACGCGCCTGCACGGGCCGCGGGCCGCCCTCGCGACGGGCGTGGCGCTCCTCTTCAACCACTCCTACCAGGGGCTGTCGGTCGATCTCATGGCCGACGTCCTCGGCTCCTGCCTGCTCTTCGCCGCCGCGGCGGCCTTCGTGATCGCCGCCGAGCGCCCGCGCGCCTACCTCGCCGCCGGTCTCGCCGGCGGGCTCGCGGCGCTGGCGCAGCAGGCGGCGCTCCTCGCGGTGCTGCCGGCCGGGGCGGCGGTGCTCGTGACGCGCCGGCGACACCTCCGCGCACGGGCGCTCTGGGCGGGCGCCGTGCTCTTCCTCGCGCTCCAGATCGCCTGGCTCCTCGTCAAGCAGGCTCGCTACGCCACCTTCGGCGACGTGCTGACGCGCTACTCGACGCTGCTGCGCCTCCACGACGGCGGCTCGCTCGGCGCCTACCTCTGGTCGCTCGCCTCGTTGCTCGGCCTGCCGGGTGCGATCCTCCTCGCCACGGGCGTGGGGCTCGCTCTGCTCGGCCTCCGGGCGAGCGACTCCGCGGCCGCCGGAAGGCTGTTCCTTGCGGGCACGGTCCTGGTCCTGTTCCTCTTTTTCGCCTGCGCCTACGACTTCCACGCGAAGCGCTTCCTCGCCGTTGCGTACTGGGTAGGAGGTCTGTTGATCGCGGAGGTCCTTGCGCGACTCCGCCACCCAGCGCTTTTCTGGGCGACCGCGGGCATGTTCGTCGGGGGCTCGCTCCTGCCTCTGCCGGCGCCGGGCCGCGACCCGTCGTACGTCGCGCTTTGGCCCATACCGCCTGTCTACGCCCGCGCCGAGCTGACCTTCGCAGCGACCGGCGCCGCCGCGCCGAACCTCGCGCGCATCGAGATCGTCCGCCTGCCGCTTCGGGAAGTCCTCGCGGCGGAGCACCACGCACTTCTGCGCGAGGCCGCCCGCCGGCTCCAGCCGGCGCCGCGCCTCGACCCGGCGCTCCTCGCCGCCGACCGCGGCGCGCTCTACCTCTACGCGCCGGGTGAAGCGGGCGCCCGCTATCGCACGGTGACGCGGCTCGGCAACGCCGTCCGGAAGCCGCTCAAGTTCGTGCCGGCGGCCTGGCTCGAGCCGTACTACGGGCTGGTGGAGGTGAAGCCGCTCGGGCGGGTCGACGAGGCGGAAGTCTTCCGCGCCCGAGTGCGCGGCCTCGCCGGCACCTGGCTCCTGGCCGCGGCGGCCGACGGCCCTGTCCGGACGCGCCTCGCCGCGGCGGCCGCCGCGCCGCCGCCTCCCCGGGCGGTCCGCCGCGGGCGAGTGGAGCGCGGGCGCCGGCGCGCCCACGCCGTCGCCGCCTGGCTGGCCGAGAGCGACGCCTACGTCGCCCTCCTCCCGGGACCGGAGCAGGATCTGGCCCGCCTCTATCTCCCCTTCCTCCTCGAGACGACCGAGCTCTACGTGGTCGAGCCGGAGCAGGAGGCAGGGGCCCGCGGCATGCTGGCCGCTGCGCCCCTCCGCGCCGAACGCCGATTCGGCCCGCTCCACGCCCGGCGCGTGGAGCTCTACGGCCGCCCCTCGGCGGTGATCGAGAACGGGGACTGAGTTCTTCTCTCGGCCGGCGTGGCACACGCCTTGCGGCACTACCCCCCGTTGGGCCGCCGTTCGACCCCGGAGGAGACCAGCGATGGAGATCAACGTCTCGAAGGTGGAGCGCCTGGGGTCGCTGCTCGCCGCCGGCGCGCTCATCGCCTGGGGGGTGTCGCGGCGGTCGCCGCTTGGGCTGCTGACCGCCCTCGGCGGCGCCGCCCTCGCCGCGCGCGGCGCCAGCGGCCAGTGCCCGGTCTACGGCGCGCTGGGGTTGAACACTGCCGACGACGAGCCGGGCCTCGCCCGCGCCGAGCCGCCCCCGCCGCCGCCGCGCCCCTGGGGGCAGCAGCACCGCTGGCGGGAGGAGCTGGACGTCGTCGATGAGGCCTCGCTGGAGTCCTTCCCCGCCAGCGACCCGCCGTCGTT
>DASWHY010000603.1:0-12543 GCA_036397955.1 Thermoanaerobaculia bacterium
CGCCGCGAGGAGGGCCGCCGGCCGCGACAGCCCGAGCTCGCGGCCGAGCAGCCAGGCGCCGCAACCACCCACCGCCACCCGCAGCCAGGGGAGCAGGACGAAGCCGAGCTGCAGCGGCAGCGCCGCGAACAGCAGGTGGAGCGGGAAGAGCGGCGCCGACTGGCCGTTGGCCCAGAACGGGGCGCCGGCGGACTGGTGCGGGTTCCAGAAGGGGAGGCGTCCGGCGCGCAGCTCCCGCCGCAGGTGGAGGAGCCAGGGCTGGATCTGGAAGGTGACGTCGCGCAGGTGCGGATTGCCGCCGGCGGGGTCGCCGGTCCCCTGCCAGGGGGGGAGGTGGGCGAGGCTTGCCGCCGGGCTGGGGATGCCGTCCGGCAGCGCCAGCGCCGGCGCCAGAAGCGCGATCCCCGCCACCCCGACGATCGCCCAGGCGATCGCCAGGCCGGCGAGCGGCGCCGGGGGGCGCCGGAAGCGCGCGAGCAGCGGGCCCGCCGCCGCCAGAGCGAGGAGCGGCAGCGCGGGATTGAGCCTCAACCGCGCCTCGGCCGGCGGCAGCGGATGCGCGCCACGTCGCGCAGCATGGCGAACGACGAGCGCAGGGGATCGACGCGCGAGTCCGGCGAGTCTTCCCAGACCACGCCGACCTCCACCACGCGGTGCCCGCGCCGCCGCGCCAGGAGCACCAGCTCGACGTCGTAGGCGAACCCCTCGACCGTGAGATCGGCGCAGAGGTCGCGCCCCACGGCGCCGTCGAGGAGCTTGAAGCCGCACTGCGTGTCGCGCACGCCGCGCACCCCGAGCAGGCGGATGATGAGGTTGAAGACCTTCCCCATCAGCTCGCGGTAGATCGGCTGGTGGCGGCGGATGTCGGCGCCGGCGGCGGCGCGGCTGCCGAGGACGAGCGGCGCCTCGGGGAGGCGTGACTCCAGCTTGGCCAGCTCCTCGATCGGGGTCGAGGCGTCGGCGTCGGAGAGGAGGATCCGCGCGCCGCGGCTGGCGAGGACGCCGGTCTTGACCGCCGCCCCCTTGCCGCGGTTGCGGCCGTGGCGCAGCACCCGCACGCCCTCGCCGGCGAACCCCTCGGCCACCTCGACCGTCGCGTCGCGGCTGCCGTCATCCACCACCAGCACCTCGTAGGCGAGGCCGCGCCCCGCCAGATAGTCCACCACCCGGCGCAGGGTAGACCCCAGCCGCTGCGCCTCGTTGTAGGCGGGAACGACGACCGACAGCTCGCACATCGGCGCGATAGTATGCACGCCCGTTGACCGACCTCCTCGTGCTCAAGCTCTTCGACCCGGAGAGCGCCCAGGCCCCCGAGTTCCGCTACCTCTGGTCGCACACCCTGCTCGAAGCGCGCGCCGCCTTCGACGCGGTCGACGCGGCGGTCGCCGGCGAGGCGCCGTTCCCCGCCGGCCGCCGCGACGCCGTTCTCCTGGTCGGCGGCGCGAACGTGCTGATCGGCCGCCGCAGCCTCGCCGCGATGCGCGCGGCGCTCGCCGCCGGCGCCGCCGAGGTCCGCCCCGAGCGGCTGGCCGACATCGGGCTCGCCGCCGATCGTCCCGTCTACACTCTGCGCGGCTACGAGCGGCTAGAGCGGCTGTTCCTCGACGACCCCGGCGCGGCGTCCCCGGCGCGGCTGCCGGCGCCGCCGCCCCCCGTCGCCCTGTTCTCGTGGGAGGCGTGGGAGCGCCTCGCCGCCGGCCGGTCGCTGGCGGAGCTGCTGGGCGATCCCGCGCTCTTCGCCGAGCGGCACGGCGCCGCCCGCGCCGGCCTCTGCCACGAGTTCATCGATTACTACGGCGAGGTGCGCGACGACATCCTACCCTTCGTTCCGCCGGGGGCCCGCGAGGTGCTGGAAGTGGGGTGCGGCCGCGGCGCCACCGGGCGCCTGCTCCAGGAGCGGCTGGGCTGCCGGGTGACCGGCGTCGAGCTCAACCCGCTCGCCGCGCGCGAGGCGGCGCGGCACCTCCACCGGGTGGTCCAGGGGGACGTCGAGGAGCTGGAGCTCGAGGGGCCGTTCGACCTCGTCCTCGCCCTCGAGCTGGTCGAGCACCTGGTCGAGAGCGAGGCCTTCCTCGGCCGCCTGCCGCGCCTCCTCGCCCCCGGCGGCCGCGCCGTCTTCTCGATCCCCAACGTCGGCCACTACGCGGTGGTCGAGGACCTCCTCGCCGGCCGCTGGGACTACCTGCCGATCGGCCTCCTCTGCTACACCCACTACCGCTTCTTCACCCGCCGCACGCTGGAGGACTGGCTGCGGCGCGCCGGCCTCGAGCGTTTCACGCTCTACCCGCAGCGCACCGAGCTGCCGGCCCGCTTCGCACAGCTCCCGGCGCCGTTCGACGTGGACCGCGAGAGCCTGAGCACCAAGGGCTTCTACGTCGTCGTCGAGCGCTGAGGCACGCGTCGCGGCGCCGTGCCGCCGCCTGCCCTACCAGTCCCGCTCGTGCGTCTTGCGGAAGAGCGTGTCGTGCGGCGCCGACCGCTCCTCGGCCGGCCGCCCGTTCGAGTAGTAATAGAAGGAGACCGACTTGCGGGTCGTCCCCGGCGGCGAGGCCAGCGGCTCGGGGTGGCCGTGGTAGGAGAAGTCGGTGGTGTTGAAGACGACGGTGCGGTTCCAGACCGGCAGCACCTTGCGCTCGCAGCGGGTCATCTCCCGGTCCCACAGCTCGATGTGGCCGCCGTACTCCTCGCGCCACTCCCGGTTCAGGTAGACGATCAGGTTGAGCCGGCGGTCGAGCTTCAGCAGCGGGTGCCAGTTGAAGTCGGCGTGGATCTTGAGGAACCCGCCGGGCTCGATCTGGTGCGGGCCGGCGCCGCCGAAGTAGGGGTCGGGGATGAGCCCCTCGATGCCGGTCAGCGCCTCCAGGAACTGCAGCACCGGCGGCGCGCTCATCTGCCAGAGGAAGCTCTGCAGGCGCGGCCCGAGCGGCGCGCCGTAGGTGTAGCCGAGCTTCTTCTCGGTCGGGCTGTCGAAGTGCTGCCAGGGGATCTCACCCGGCTCGGGGAACTCGGCGAGCACCCCTTCGAGGAGCGCGTCGGGGAAGAGCCCGTCGAGCGCGATGTGCGGAAAGGGTCGCGCCGTCGTGTACCGCTCGCGCAGCGCCGCCGGGTCCGCGTTGAGTCGCCAGTCCAAACTCACCTCCGTGCCCACCGCCGCCGCCCCGGCCGCCCCAGGTCGATCACCAGCTCCGGCGAGTAGGTCGTCCAACCGCCCGGCGCGTCGTAGCGCACCCGCAATGCCACCGGCGCCGTCCCGGGGAGCACGAAGCCCCCCTCCCGCGGCACCTCGAAGGCGGTGACCCCGTCGCCGAGGACGAAGGACCAGCGCCCGCGGGCGTAGGGACCGAGCTCCCAGAAGAGGTCCGCGCCGGCGCGCTCGAAGCGGGCGGCGAGCGGCGCCGCGTGGCGGATGCCGCCGCAGGAGCGGGCGCGGAGCGCGGGGAGGCGCGCCGACGCCTGCACCACCCGCGCGCGCGCCGGATCGTACTCCCAGAGCCGGCGGATCGCCGAGCCCCGGCGGCAGAGGTAGAGGTCGTCGTAGAACCAGCCGGCGCCGCGCGGGCGCCCGAGGTGCTCCTCCTTGAGCCAGCGGAGCTCGGGGAAGGAGGCGGGGTGGCCGCGCGGCCGGCGGAGGACGTCGCCGGGGCCGAGCGCCAGGTAGGCGCGCCCCTCAACGGCGATCCGCTCGAGCTCCGGCAGCCTCTGCGCCGCGGCGGCGCGGCCGGCCCAGAGAGTCGTGGCGCAGACGGCGACCGCGACGACGGCGGCAACCGCGCGCCCGCGCCGGCCGCGCCGCGCCAGCGCCGCGCAGCCGGCGGCGCAGGCGACGACGGCGACGATCCAGGCGGGGGCGGCGTAGCGCGGCTCCATTTCGCTCGAGACCGGCAGCACCGGGAGGAGCGCGAGGCAGGCGGCGCCAGCGACGAGGAGGGCCGCGCGGCGCCCCCGGAGCGCCGCCGCCAGGACCCCGGCGAGCAACGCGGCGAGGAGGAGCCAGCCGACGGGACCGGGAACGCCGCGCACCTCCGCCGCCACCTTGCCCGGCAGGGCGAGCGCCAGCCGCGGCAGGTCCTCCGGACGGACCGCCCAGCCGTAGCTCCCGGCGAGCGCTCCCACCAGCGCGAGGCGCAGGGCGAGGTAGGCGGTGAGCGCCGCGGCATGCGGCAGGACATGGCGGAGGCGGGTGCGCAGGTCCCCGTCCGGCAGCAGCGGCAGGAGGAGGACGAGCGGCACGGCGATCTCCTTGGCCAGCGCCGCGGCCAGATAGAGGAGCGCCGAGACCAGCGCCCAGGCCGCCCGCTGACGCCGCACCGCGAGCGTATAGCTCGCCACCGCGAGCAGGCCGAGCACGATGGCCTCGACGTAGTGGCGCGTCATCAGCAAGGGGACGAGGGAGGCGCTCGCCGGGCCGGCGGCGAAGAGGAGCGCGGCGAGCGCCGCCCAGGGACGAGCGAGCCAGAGGCGGAGCACCAGGTAGAGGAGCGCCGTGGCGAGCGCGAAGGCGGCGAGCTGGTGGACGTAGAAAGCGCGCGCGTCGAGGCCGAAGCTCGTCAGGTCGAGGCCGAGCGAAGCGAAGAGGAGCGGGGTGAACATCCCCTTCGCGCCGAACTCCCGCCAGAAGGCGCCGCTGCAGCAGATCTCGAGCGGCTCGTGCGTGAGCAGGTGGCGAAGGTGCCAGAAGTCGTCGTAGGAGAACCACAGACCGAGGACGCGCGCGTGGAGGGCCCAGGCCAGGGCGCCGAGCGCGCCGGCGATCCCGAGGTCGGCGGCGACCGCCCGCGCGCGCCGGCTCACGGCTCACCCGTCGCCCGCTCGCGCGCCCAATGGACGGCGCGGCCGAGGAGCGGCGCCACCGCCGCCGGCGCGTAGGCCTGCGCCCGCTCCGCTCCCGCCCGCCGGGCGCGCCGCCAGGCCGCCGGGTCTGCGAGGAGCCCGGCGGCCGCCACGGCGAAGGCCTCGGCGTCGTCGGGCGGGACCAGGGGGAGCGCGCCGTCGGCGAGGTGCAGGGTCGAGGGGATGCGCGAGGCGACGGCGGGCACCCCGGAGCTCATCGCCTCGAGCAAGGGCAGCCCAAACCCTTCCTCGGCGCGCGAGGGGAGGAGGAGGAGGTCGCAGCCCCGGAGCGCCCGCGCCACCTCGCGCGGCGGTACGCCGGCGAGGTAGCGATCGGCCGGGAAGAGCCGCCGCTCCTCCGCAGCGAAAGGGAGGACCGAGAGGCGGAGGAGGCGGCAGGGGTGTCCATGCCGCCGCAGCCGCTCGACCGCCGCGAGGCCCGTCGCCACCCCCTTGACGGCGGCGCCGAAGATCCCCGGCAGCGCCACCCAGGGGCGGCGGCGCGGGCGCCGGCGCCAGGCGGGACGGAAGAGGGGGTCGAGCGGCGGTGGCACCACCACGCTCTCGCGCCCGAAGCGGGCGGCGAGGAACTCCTGAAGGTGGGGCGAGACGGTGAGGGTGGGGAGCGGCAGTGCGTAGACCGCTTCGATCGCGGAGCGGTGGGCGGCCAGGTGCTTGAGCCCCCCTTCGTAGCCCTGGCAGAAATGGGCCACGGGCCCGACGCCGAGGGCGCGCGCCTCCGCGACGGTCGTCCAGTAGGTGGCGATCACCAGGTCCTGTGTCGCCAGGCGCGGCGGCGCCGCCGAGGTGTCCTGGTACGCGGCGTCGATGCGGATCCAGTCCGGCTCGGGGCCGTGCGCCAAGACCGACAGCTCGTGCCCCATCTCCCGGAGGAGACGGACGTGCTGGAAGATGACCTTGTTGCCGCCGTTCAGCTCAGGGTACGGCAGGACGTAGGCGATGCGCACTCAGGCCACCCCGAGAGACCATCTCGCCAGCTCGCGCCCCGCGGCGTCGGTGAGCTGCGCGACGAGCGGTTCGCCGGCCATCCGCTCCCGCACCTCCGCCGGCAGCGTCCAGCCGGCGCTCCACGTCTCCAACCGCTCGGCGGCGGCCGGGAAGCCGGCCGGGTTGGGGGAGACCTCCACCCAGCAGGGCCGCGGCGGCCCGTCCGGCGGCGCGGCGGCCGGCGCGGCCGGCGCGCGGCGCGGCAGGCGGCGGTCGAGCGCTGCCAGCGTCCAGGTGAAGGCGGCGCCGTAGTGGCGGCGGCGGAAGCGGCGCGCCGACTCCTCGAACCAGGCGGGGGCGCGCGGCTCGCGCGCCGCACTCCGACCGACCAGGTGGACGGCCTCGGCCGCCGGCACGTGCTCGGCGCGCAGGCCGCGACGGGCGGCGCGCAGCAGCCAGTCGGTCTCCTCGAAGTAGAGGCGGAAGGCGGGGTCGAACGGCCCCGCCCGCTCCCAGGCGTCGCGGCGCACGGCCAGCAGGCTGCCGGAGAGGGCGTGGCTCGGCAGCGGCGCGCGCGCCCGCCAATGGCGGCGGGCGTGCCGCCGCCAGCGCCGCCGCGCCCGCGCCGCCCAGCGCTCGCCGCGCGCCGCGAGCATCGCCGCCAGCTCGTCGCGGCGCCGGCGCGGCTCGGCCGGCGGCAGCAGCAGCCGCCGCCCGCGGTCCCAGAAGAAGCGCGGCCCGGCGACCGCCGCTCCCGCCTGCAACCGCGCCAGCAGCGCCGGCACGCAGCCGGGGAAGACCAGCACGTCCGGGTTCATCAGCAGGAGCGCGTCGGCCCGCGCCCGCGCCGCCCCCAGGTTGACGCCGCCGGCGTAGCCCAGGTTCTCGCCGGGGTCGAGGCGCTCGACCCCCAGCCCGACGAGCAGCTCGCGCTCGGCGGCGTCGCTGCCGTTGTCCACCAGCAACCACTCGGTCTCGATCCCCGTCCCTGCGAGATCGGCGCGCAGCGCCGCGATCGCGGCGCCGGCCAGCTCCGCCGCGTGGTAGTGGACGAGGACGACGGCGAGGCGCATGGGCGGAGTGCGGGGCGGTCGGGGGCCGCCGATGGACGAGCCCTCAGGCCGGCCGGGTGAGGGCGAAGGTGCAGCCGCGGCAGATGAAGTCCTCGGGGGCCTCCTCGAGGCCGTAGACCCAGCGGCGGAGGCGCGCCATCTCCGGGCCGCGCAGCACTTCGGCGACGCTCGTCTCCGTCAGGTCGCCGACGACGTAGCGTTCGTCGTAGTCCTCGCAGCAGAGGACGCACTGGCCGCGCGGCGTGATGTGCAAGTGCTGGAGAGGCCGCGAGCCGATGTTGTCGCAGCCGCAGAGGCGGCGGCCGTCGCGCGCCGGCCGCGCCCCGATCTGCATGTACCCGGCGCGGTCCATGACCTCGTAGGACTTGACCTCGAAGCGGCTGCCGGCGAAGCGCTCGCGGATCTCCTCGAAGTCCCGGCGATGGTTCGCGTCGGCGGTGCCGAGCACCACCATGTCCATGCGCTCGGCCACCGGGCGGTCCTTCATGTACTCCAGGTTGGCGAGCACCAGCTTCAGGTGGTCGCCTCCCCGGTCGTCGCGATAGCGGTCGCGGTCGACGGTCGAGAGGTTGACCGAGAGGTAGCGCAGCCCCCCCATGGCGACGATCGCGTCCACCCGCCGCGGCGTCAGGCCGGTGGCATTGGTGAGGACGGCGGGGGGGAGGCCGGCGTCCTTGATCGTCCGCACCTGCTCGACGAACCGCTTGTCGAGAGTCGGCTCGTTGTAGTTGATCATGAAGACGCCGTCGATCGTCTCGCGGAACGCCGCCAGCTCCCCCACGATCCGCTCGTAGAGCTCGGTCGGCATGAAGTAGTCCTCGCGCGGCGCGATCGACACCGGGCAGAAGTAACAGGTCTGGTTGCAGACCGTGTGCGCCTCGAGCGAGACGTACTTGAGGAGGAAGCGGCGGGACGGGTCCTCCGCCGCCGGCAGCAGCCAGCCGCCGGCGGCCAGCAGCTCGCGCTCACCCGCCGGCAGCTCCTCGATCTCGCCGCCGCCGGCGACGAGCCGCGCCAGCGCCGCAAACCCCGCCTCGCCGCTGGCCAGCATGCGGTCGGTGAGCGGGTCGTAGATCCGCTCCGGCCCGAGGTGGAGGAAGGGGTTGAGACGCCAGCCGGCGAGCCCGCGCGCCGGGGCGCTCGTGCCGCGGGAAGCCAGGACCGGCAGGGTATCGGTGCTCATGACGGGGGCTCAGGCCCGGGCTACCGCCCACGCGACGGGTTGGCGGGAGGGGGCGTCGACCTCCCAGACGTGCTCGAGGCGGACGAGGCCGACGGTGTAGGAGGGGCCCTCCACGGCCAGCGCGGCGCGTAGCGCCCGGCGGTCGTAGATGTGCAGCCCCTCGCCATCCAGGAGGAAAATATACAGCGTGAACTGCCCCTTGACGATCGGCAGGCGCGGCACCCGCAGGCGGCCGCGGTGGCGCCGCGCGCCGCGCGCCGGCGGCAGCCCGCTCTGCAGGGTGCCGAAGGCCGCGACTTCCACCTCGTCGAGCCGGTTGAGGCCGACGGCGAGGTGGAAGCCGAGCTCGGGGTCGTGGCTCTCCCACTCCACCTCGAGATCGAGCGGGTCGTCGCAGTGGACGAGGCGCGGCAGCGCCTCGGACCCGCCGATCCGCACCGCGGTGATGTGCGCCGCGCCGGGGAGCGCCTCCTCCGCGACGGCGGCGGGGGCCGCGGCCGCCGGCGCGCTCTTCTCGAGCAGGTAGTCCTCGTAGCGCCGCACCACCGCGTTGGCCTCGCCGAGCGCCGCCACCCGCCCTTGCTTCAGCCAGAGGGCGCGCCGGCAGAAGGCGGTGACGTAGTACATGGCGTGCGAGCAGAAGAGCAAGGTGCCGCCGCCGGCCAAGAAGGCCGTGAGGCGGTCGATGCACTTCTTCTGGAAGTAGCCGTCCCCGACCGACAGCGCCTCGTCGACGATCAGCACATCGGGCTCGACCTGGGTGGCGATCGAGAAGCCGAGCCGCATCGCCATGCCCGTCGAGTAAGCCTTGACCGGCTGGTCGAGGAAGGGCCCCAGCTCGCTGAAGGCCTCGATGGCCGGCATCTTCCGCTGCAGCTCCCGCTCGGTGAGCCCCAGCATGGCGGCGTTGAGGACGATGTTCTGGCGCCCCGTCAGCTCGGGGTGGAAGGCCGAGCCGAGCTCGAGGATCGAGGCCACCTTCCCCTCGACCGCCATCCGCCCGGCGCTGGGCGCCGCGATCCCGGCCAGGATCTTGAGCAGAGTGCTCTTGCCGGCGCCGTTCTCGCCGATGATGCCGATCCCCTCCCCCTTCGCCACCGTGAAGCTGACGTCGTCGAGCGCCGCGAAGTCGCGGTGGCGCGGGCGGCGCATGACCGCCTCGCGCAGGCGGTCCCAGGGGGTCGAGTAGACGCGGTAGGTCTTGGCCAGCCCCTCGGCGATGACGGCGTGGACGCTCATCGGACACCTATTGTACGGCGTGCCTTCGACTCCCGTTGCGCAGAGGGCGCGCTCGTATACTGGCGTGATGAGCGCGCCCGAGAGCAGCCGCCTACCACCTGAGCGCGCTCCGCGAGAGCCTTCTGGACCGACCCCGCACCCCGTCCCGCCGGGCGTGCTCCGCGTCCTCCTCGGACTGAGCGCCTTCGGCTTGGCCGGCACGCTGGTGTGCGCCGCGGGGTGGTTCCTCGCGGCGCGCGGCGGCATGTCGCTCGAGGACCTCGGCCCGGACGAACGCCAGGCCCTCCTCGAGTCGCTGCTGCACGAGAGCCCGGGAGTGTTCGCCGCCGCCTGGTATGACCCACCCATCGGCTACACCTTGCGGCCGCAGCACCGGGTGAGCGCCTGGGATGATGACTTCACCGCCAACGAGCTCGGCTATCGCAGCGGACCGCCCACAAAAGCGCCAGAGGTGTTCCGGGTCGTGTTCCTCGGCGACTCCTGGACCTTCGGCATGGGCGTCCGCCGCGAAGAGTCGTTCCCGCACCAGCTCGCAACGCTGGCCAACGCGAGGCGGAGGAACGGGCGCGAGATCGAAGCCTGGAGCCTGGCGCTGCCGGGCTACAACACCTTCAACGAGCTGGCGGCGCTCGATTTCTTTTTCGAGCGTCTGCAACCCGACGCCGTCGTCGTCTGCCCGACGATGAACGACGTCGACAGCTCGGGCCATGTGTTGCCGAACGGCTCCTTGACGCGCATCGGCGTGGTTCGCGACGGCTTCGGCAACGACCACTCGCTCGTCTACCGCAGCCAACTCGTCGATTCTTTTCAGTTCAAGCAGCGGTGGCTGGCCGCCTTTCGCGCCGTCAAGGAGATCGAAGAGCGCCTGCGCGCGCGCCGCATCCCGCTGCTCGTCTACTTCACCGCGACCTGGGATCCGTCCTTCGCGCACTGGCTGGTCGCCGAGAGCAGGCTTGCGGCGCCCTACGTCATCACCCCCGGCGAGCTCACCGGGCTGAGGTGGCGCAACCCGCCGCCGTTCCGCCACGGCACGCCGGCGGCAAACCGGCTCTACGCCGGGATGGTCTATCAAGGGTTGGCGAGGCTGCTGCGCTGGCCGGCCCTCGAGCCTTCCGCCGAGGACGTCGAGGTCCCTGTCTACTCTCCCGCCTCGGCGCCGGCGTTGGCCGGACCTGCCCGCAAGCTCCTGCGACGCGCGTCGGCGCGAGTTCCCGAAGCGTACCAACCGTCGCCCGAGGCGGCGCTGCAGTGTGTAGGCCCCATGGACTGTGCGACGGGCCTCATGGGAAGGGCGACGACGATCCTGGTCCGCCGCCGGCCGGAAGCGACGCGCTTGGTGATCTCGCTGCTGCCGCTGCCGGACGCCGCCTCCCTTTACCCGCTGACCGTCACCGCGGCGGTGGCCTCGCCCTCCGGCGGCAGCCGCGCGAGCGCCGAGGTCAGAGGTGGCGCAGTGCCTCATCGCCTCTCGGTCCCGATCCCGGCAGACCTCGAGGCTGATGCCGTGCTCGATGTCGCGCTGCGCGCCGCGCGGGTAGTGACCGCACCCGGCCTCCTCTCGGCGAGGTCGATGACCGTCGTCGAGATCACCCAAGAATAGGCCGGCGACGGAACACCGCAGATACGACTCTGGCCGCCGGAGGGTGTTCCGGCGGCCAGACAGAAGGGCCGCGAGGCGAGGTTAGCGGGTCTCGCCGCCGATGAACGCCGGGTCGTTGGTCGCGTTGTTGACCACCTGGCCGCCGGCCAGGATCTTCCCCGCCTTCACCTTGATCTCGACGCTGAAGCCATCCGGCAGACCGGCGGCCGGCAGCGGGTGCGCGCCGGGGTTGACCTGCCGAGACTTGCCCGGTCCGAGCTGGAGGTTGGCGGTCGTCTGGATCTCGCTGCCGTCCAGCTTGCGGTAGACCAGGTCGTAGAGCGCGTAGTCCGTGCCCGGATTGAACACCGACAGCGTCGCCCGGTACTCGGCGTCCTGCCGCAGCCCGACCAGGTGCTGCGAGTGACCGGCGCCGGCGCCGGCCTCGAGCGGCCGGGCGGTCATCGACTGGCCGAACCGTTTGCCGGGGTTGGCGTTGTCGTAAACCTCGGCGAGGATCGTCGGATAGACCCCGCTCGGGCTGTCGCTCTCGAAGATGAGGACGCCGACCGTGTTGGTGAGCCCCCACTTTGACTGCAGCACGTTCTCGATCCGCTGGGTCTCCCGCGGCTGCAAAGTGATGCGCACCGTGTCGTAGGTCGGCGGTGTCGTCCCGACGGAGCGGAAGGTGACGTCGGTGAGCACCACCTGATCGCTGCTGTTGCCCAGCACCACGTCGGTCTGCCAGAGGCTGTTGTTGAGCCCCTTGGTGCCGAAGACTCCGACCAGGTGGACCAGCGGCTCGTTCGACTTGGCGCCGCCCACGAAGGAGGGGTCGGCCGACTGCACGCGGACGTTGGCGCCGTAGGGGAAGAGCTGGCCGCCGGCGACCGCCTGCACCTCGACCCGGTAGTCGTCGAGGTTGTTGATTCCCCAGTTGGCGGCGAGTGCCTTGGCCTGGAACTGCTGCTGGCCAAAGCGCGCCAGCACGATGTTCTCGCTCTCGCCCACCGTGCGCCCCAGGTTGTCGAAGAACTTCAGCTTGTAGGTCGCCGGCGCGTCGTTCGGGTTGCTCACCCCGAGGTAGGCCAGCTTCTCGGTGTTGGCGTTGAGCCCCACCAGGTGATGGAGCTTGGGGCCCAGCGTCGCGGCCTCGGTGGCCGTGTTCAGCGTCGACCCCGACACCGCCTGGCCGAACTTGCTGCCGTCGAGCTGCCGGGTGCTGTTGAAGGAGGTGATGATCGGCGCCGGGCCGTCCCCCTCCGTGACCACGGTGATGAAGCCGGCGATGTTCTCCTTGTTGAAGAGCTCCTTGATCACGTCGCCGTAGAACAGCGTCTCGTGCGGCTTGATGGTGAGCGCCGCGGTCGGCGGGTTGGAATCGGGGGTGCCGCGCTGCCGGAAGGTGGCGACGACCGGCAGGTCCGCCTCGCCCGGGTTGTGCAGGTAGAGGTCGCTCGACTGCACCAGGACGCCGCGCGTCTGCGCGATCCAGGGGAGCACGACCGACTTCTTCTTCGGCTGCGCCGGTCCCACGACGAAGGTGCGGGAGACGTTGGTCGTGCCGCCCGCGTTGCCCACCGTGAGCGTCACGGTGTGCGTGTCCGGGCCGGCGAAGGCGTGGGTCACCGCCGCCTCGCTGGCGGTCTGGCCGTCACCGAAGTCCCAGCTCCGGGTCACCACGGTGCCGG
>DASWHY010000604.1:0-1548 GCA_036397955.1 Thermoanaerobaculia bacterium
CCGTTCGAGAAGCTGGTCGAGGAGCTGCAGCCCGAGCGCGACCTCGCGCACTCGCCGCTCGTCCAGGTCCTGCTGATCTTGCAGAACGCGCCGGAGGGGGAGCTCCAGCTCCCGGGCCTGACCCTGTCGCGCCTCCCCTACGAGGCCGGCAGCGCCAAGTTCGACCTGACGCTCGCCTTCGGCGAAACGGCCGGCGGGCTCGCCGGCGCCGCCGAGTACAACCGCGATCTCTTCGACGGCGCGACCGTCGCGCGCTTCGCCGGGCACCTCCAGACCCTCCTCGCCGCGGCGGCGGCCGATCCGGCGCGGCCGGTGGCAGACCTGCCGCTCCTCTCGGCGGCGGAGCGGCAGGCGGTGCTCGCGGACTGGAGCGACGGTGGTTCGCTGCAGAAGCCTTCAGGTGAGGAGGGACTCCTCCACGGGCTCGTGGCGGCGCAGGCGGCGCGGACGCCGGAGCGGCGAGCGCTGATCTGGGCGCCGGAGGAGGGGCCGCGGGTCGAGCTGACCTACGCCGCGCTGATGGCGCGCGCCGAGCGGCTGGCACGCCGGCTCGCGGCGCTCGGGGTGGGGCCGGAGGTGCGCGTCGGCGTGGCGCTCGCGCGAACCGCCGACCTGCCCGTCGCGCTGCTCGCCATCCTCGCGGCGGGTGGCGCCTACGTGCCGCTCGACCCGAGCTACCCGGCGGCGCGGCTGGCGCTGATGATCGACGACGCGCGGGCGGGGCAGGACGGGTTCGTGCTCCTCACCCAGAGTCACCTGCGTGAGCGCCTTGCGGAGATGGCTCTGGCGGCGGGCGCCGCGCTTCTCTGCGTCGACGATCTCGAGGGAGCCGCGCCCGAGCCGGCCGCGCCTCTTACCCAGCCCTCTCCAACCAACCTGGCTTATCTCATCTACACGTCGGGCTCGACCGGCCGCCCGAAGGGCGTCGCCATCGAGCACCGCAGCGCCGCCGCCTTCTGCCGCTGGGCGCGGGAGTGGTTCTCCGACGCGGAGCTGGCCGGCGTCTTCGCCTCGACCTCGATCAACTTCGATCTCTCGGTCTACGAGCTGTTCGTGCCGCTCGCTTGGGGCGGGACGGTGATCCTGGGCGACAACGCGCTCGCCCTCGCCACGACGCCGGCCGCTGCGGAAGTGACCCTGATCAACACCGTTCCCTCGGCCATGACCGAGCTGGTGCGGCTGGGGGCGGTGCCGCCCTCGGTGCGTACCGTCAACCTCGCCGGCGAGCCGGTGCGCAATGCCCTGGCGCAGCGTATCCACGCCCTCGGCACGGTCGAGCGGGTGTGGAACCTCTACGGCCCCTCGGAGGACACGACCTACTCGACCTTCGCCCTGGCGGCACCTGGCGCCGAGAGCGAGCCCACGATCGGCCGCGCCGTCGCCGGCTCGCGCGCCTACGTTCTGGACCGGCGGCTTAATCCCTGCCCGCCGGGGGTGCCGGGGGAGCTGTTCCTCGGGGGCGAGGGGCTGGCGCGCGGCTACCTGCACCGGCCGGAGCTGACGGCGGAGCGGTTCGTGCCTGACCCCTTCGCCGCGGAACCCGGCGCC
>DASWHY010000605.1:0-1731 GCA_036397955.1 Thermoanaerobaculia bacterium
GATCAAGCCGATCATCAACGGCGAGGCGATCTACGACAACAACGGCAAACAGAGCTGCACGGTCAACAACCCCCTCTACGGCGAGCTGCGGGCGCGGCAGGCGGCCTTCAACTCGCTGCTCTCCGGCTCGGTGGGGTTCACCCACGGCGTCGGCGGGATCTGGGACTGGGGCGGCACCGCCACCTGCCGCTCGGTCGCCGACGGCACCAACGCCGAGTCCTCGACCCAGATCGGCCGGCTGAAGCTCCTCCTCCAGCCCTTCCGCTGGAACCGCCTGCTGCCGGATTGCCAGACCCCGGGCAGCGCCTGCACCGACATCAAGAACGCCGACCAGGCCACGGTCTCGCAGGAGCTCAAGCGGATGTTCGCCCGCGACTCGCTCGGCACCTTCGCCTTCGGGTTCCTGCCCGACAACCAGGGGGCCCCGTACGAGGCGTCGCTCAAGCTGGACCTCTCCGACCTCGCGGGCTTCACGCCCGCCGCGCCCTGGAGCACGGACTGGTACAACCCGCGGCGCGCGGTGAGCGCGGGCGGGCCGTGCTACTGCACGGCGACGGCCGCCGCATCCGGCGCCAACTGGAACTTCGTCCGTCCGGCGGCCGGCGACTGGGGGCTGGTGATCCGCAACAAGACGAACTGGCCCAACCTGGCGGTGCCGGCGTGCAACCCGCCGGACGTGAACGGGAAGATCCCCTGCTGAAGGGGCGGGACACAATCACCGCTCACTCCTCCGGCAGCCGCAGCACCAGCACCGTCTGGTCGTCCTCGCGCGGGGCGTTGCGGGTGTGGCGGCGGACGTCGGCGAGGACGGCGTCGCGCAGGGTCTCGACGTCCTTGCCGTGGTGGCGGGCGAGGCTGTCTTCCAGGCGCTCGAAGCCGAAGGGCTCGGTGCCGTCCTCCGCCCGCGCCTCGACCAGGCCGTCGCTGAACATGAAGAGGACGTCGCCGGCGCGGAGCTTGGCGGTCCGCGCCTCGATCGCCAGCCGGCCGCGCACGCCGAGCGGGTAGGAGGTGGACTCCAGGGCGTGCACCCGGCCGTCGCCGCTCACCACGTAGGGATACAGGTGGCCGGCGCTGGCGTAGACGAGCTCGCGGCGCACGGGATCGAGGAGGGCGTAGCAGAGGGTGGCCAGGAGGCGCTTGCGCGCCGTCTGAAAGACCATGCGGTTGAGCGTCTCGAAGACCGGGCGGACCTCCGGGTCGAAGGTCACCTGCACCGCCAGCGCCGATTTCGCCATCGACATGACCAGGCCGCTCGAGACGCCGTGCCCGGCGACGTCGCCGACCGCCACCGCCAGCCGCCCGTCCTCGAGCGCCAGCACGTCGTAGAAGTCGCCGCCCACCTCGCTCGCCGGCAGGTAGGCGTGGGCGATGTCCACGCCGTTGAGGCGCGGCGGCAGGTCGGGCAGGATCGAGCTCTGGATGCCGCGCGCGGTCTCCAGCTCCACCCGCTGCCGCTCGCGCTCGGCGATCCGCCGCACGTGCGGCGGCACGTCGTCGTAGCGGTACTCGAACTCCCGCTCGCTGCCCAGGTGGCGAATCGAGAGGAGGAGCGGCAGCGCGCCGGCGAGCAGCGGCAGGCACCCCTGGAGCTGCAGCGAGCGGTCCGCGGCGAGGAGGAGCGGCAGACTGCCGAGCAGCACTTGGGCGACGAGCGACGCGATCAGCACGCCCAGCAGGTCGTAGGCGAGGAAGAGGGCGACCAAGGCCGCGGTCGCGAGCGCCGTCGTC
>DASWHY010000606.1:0-5851 GCA_036397955.1 Thermoanaerobaculia bacterium
CTCCTTCTCCAAGACCTACGCCATGACCGGCTGGCGGATCGGCTTCCTGGCCGGGCCGCCGGCGATCGTCCGCGCGGTCGAGAACGTGCAGAGCCACGCCACCTCGAACCCCACCTCCTTCGCCATGGTCGGCGCGCTCGAAGCGCTGCGCGGCGCCGAGGAGGCGGTCGCGCGGATGATCGCCGAGTACCAGTGGCGGCGCGACTACCTGATCCCGCGCCTCAACGCCCTGCCAGGCGTCGTCTGCCCGCCGCCGGCGGGTGCCTTCTACGCCTTCCCCGACGTCTCGCGCTGCTACCGCGACGGCCGGCGCGGCTCGATCGCGTTCGCGGAGTACCTGCTCGAGCGGGCGCGGGTGGCGGTGGTGCCGGGCGAGGCCTTCGGCGCCGACGAGCACGTCCGCATCTCCTTCGCCTGCTCGCGCGAGGCGCTGGCGTGCGGGCTGCGGCGGCTGGCCGACGTGCTCGCCGACTAACCGGAGGAACGCGATGACCTGTTCTCCCGTCCCCAGCCCCCGGCCGGCGACCATCGTTCTGGTTGTGGCCCTGTTGCTCGCTCCACCTCTCCTGGCCAACGGCAACGGCACCCCCGCCGCGGAGCCTGCCGTCCAGCCGACGGTCGAGGAGGCGCGCCGCTTCATCGAAGAGGCCGAGAAGCGCCTCCGCGACCTCTCGATCGAGGCCGGCCGCGCCGCCTGGGTGCAGGCGAACTTCATCACCCTGGACACCGAGCTCCTCGCCGCCAAGGCCAACGAGCGGCTGACCGAAGCCGGCGTCGAGCTGGCCATGGCCTCCACCCGCTACGCCGACCTCGACCTCCCGCCCGAGCTCGAACGGAAGCTCATGCTCCTGCGCCAGAGCCTGACGCTGCCGGCCCCGGACGACCCCGCCAAGCGCGAGGAGCTGAGCCGCATCGCGGCGCAGATGGAGAGCATGTACGGCGCCGGCGAGTACTGCCCGAAGCCGGGCGAGTGCAAGGACCTGCAGGAGCTGTCGCGGATCATGGCCGAGAGCCGCGACCCGGCGGCGCAGCTCGAGGCGTGGACCGGCTGGCACTCGATCGCGCCGCCGATCCGCCCGCTCTTCCGGCGCTACGTCGAGCTGGGCAACGAAGGGGCGCGCGGGCTCGGCTACCCCGACTTGGGCGCCCTCTGGCGCTCGAAGTACGACATGCCGCCGGACGAGTTCGCCGCCGAGGTCGACCGCCTGTGGACGCAGGTCAAGCCCCTCTACGATCCGCTGCACTGCTACGTCCGCGCCAAGCTCTTGGAGAAGTACGGCCCGGAGATCGTGCCGCCCGACCAGCCGATCCCGGCGCACCTCCTGGGCAACATGTGGGCGCAGACCTGGTCCAACGTCTACCCGCTGGTGGCGCCGCCGCAGGCCGATCCCGGCTACGACCTCAACCAGCGGCTCAAGGCCAAGCAGCTCGACGAGAAGGGGCTGGTGCGCTACGGCGAGGGCTTCTTCAGCTCGCTCGGCTTCGCGCCGCTCCCCGAGACCTTCTGGGAGCGCTCGCTCTTCGAGCAGCCGCAGGACCGCGAGGTGGTCTGCCACGCCAGCGCCTGGGACCTCGACAACCAGGACGACCTGCGGATCAAGATGTGCATCGAGGGCACCGCCGAGGACTTCTCGACCATCCACCACGAGCTGGGGCACAACTACTACCAGCGCGCCTACAAGGAACAGCCCTTCCTCTTCCAGGACAGCGCCAACGACGCCGTCCACGAGGCGGTGGGGGACGCGGTGGCGCTCTCGATCACCCCCGAGTACCTGAAGCAGGTCGGCCTCATCGACGAGGTGCCGGACCCGTCGAAGGACCTGGGCCTGCTGATGAACCTGGCGCTCGACAAGATCGCCTTCCTGCCCTTCGGCCTGCTCATCGACCAGTGGCGGTGGAAGGTCTTCTCCGGCGAGTTCGGGCCGGAGGAGTACAACGCCACCTGGTGGCAGCTGCGCGAGAAGTACCAGGGGATCGGGGCGCCGCTGCCGCGCAGCGAGCAGGACTTCGACCCCGGCGCCAAGTACCACGTGACGGCGAGCGTCCCCTACACCCGCTACTTCCTGGCGGCGATCCTCCAGTTCCAGCTCCACCGCGGGCTCTGCCAGGCGGCCGGGCAGACCGGGCCGCTCCACCGCTGCTCGATCTACGGCAACCAGGAGGCGGGAGCGCGCCTCCAGAAGATGCTGGAGATGGGGCTCTCGCGCTCCTGGCCGGACGCCCTCGAGGTGGTCACCGGCCAGCGGCAGATGGACGCCACCGCGATCCTCGACTACTTCGCGCCGCTCAAGGCCTGGCTCGAGGTGCAGAACCAGGGGCGGCAGTGCGGGTGGTGAGCCGTGCCCGGCACCTCGGAGACCGACGCCCTCCTCTGGCTCGCCGCGATCGGCCTGGTGGCGGCCGGCGCGGCGGGCACCGTGCTGCCCGCCATCCCCGGCGCGCCGCTGGTGCTCGGCGGCCTCGTCCTCGCCGCCTGGATCGACGACTTCCAGAAGGTCGGTTGGATCACGCTCGGCTTCCTCGGCCTCCTGACGCTGCTCTCGATCGGCATCGATCTCGCGGCCACCGCGCTCGGCGCGCAGCGGGTGGGGGCGAGCAAGCGCGCGGTCTTCGGCGCCGCGGTGGGGACGCTCGCCGGCCTCTTCTTCGGCATTCCGGGCCTGGTGATCGGCCCCTTCGCCGGCGCGGTCGCCGGCGAGTACTGGGCCCGCCGCGACTGGCGGCACGCGCACAAGGTGGGTCTCGGCACCTGGCTCGGGCTCGTCCTCGGCGCCGCCGCCAAGCTGGCGCTGGTCTTCGCGATGGTCGGGGTGTTCCTGCTCGCCTATTACCTCTAGAAGAAGGAATCGCCGGGACCGACCAGTGGCTCGATGCAGTCGGGCGCGTCGTTCTCCGGGCGGTTGACCTTGGTGCTCACCGGCACCAGCTCGAGGTCGCCGCCGCCGCCGGGCTGCAGCAGCGGCAGGACGCGCGCCGGGTCGCGCTCGGCGGGGTCGAGCCAGAGCTCGAACTGCGCGGGCTCCAGGATCACCGGCATGCGGTCGTGGAGGTCGCCGATGCGCTCGTCGGCGTCGGTCGTCAGGATGGTGTAGGTCTCGAGCGGCTCGCCCTCGCGCGGCCGCCAGCGCGACCAGAGGCCGGCGAAGGCGAAGGGGCGGCGGTCGGGGCGGCGGATCAGGAAGGGCTGCTTGAGGCGCTTGCCCAGCGACTTCCACTCGTAGAAGCCGTCGGCCGGCACCAGGCAGCGGCGGCGCTCGAAGCTGTCGCGGAAGGCGGGCTTCTCGACCGCGCTCTCGCTGCGGGCGTTGATCAGGCGGTTGCCGATCGCCGGGTCCTGCGCCCACCAGGGGACGAGCCCCCAGCGCAGCAGGTCGAGCCGGCGCGCCTCGCCGGGCCGCAGCACCCGCACCACCGCCGACTCCTGGGTCGGCGCGATGTTGAAGCGCAGCGGGATCTGCGGCACGTCCGGCAGGCCGAAGACCTCGGCGAGGGAGTCCCCGGGCGAGCTCAAGGTGTAGCGGCCGCACATCGCGGTCGGCCAGCCTAGCGCGCGGCCCGGTGCTCCTGCCAGCGGCCGCCGACGCAGGTGGCGGCGATCGCCTCCTCGCCGGCGCCGAAGATCAGCGACTCCAGCAGCGTCTCCGGCTCCCAGCCGGCGAGGGCCGGGGCGTCGAGGTCGATCGCCACGAAGTCCGCCCAGAGGCCCTTGCGGATCGCGCCGGCGTCGATTCCCAGGGCGTGGGCGCCGCCCGCCGTCGCCGCTTCCACGAGCCGGGGGGCCACGCCGCCGCGCATGTCGCGCAGGAAGCCGCGCTCCTCGCGCAGCAGCCGCTGCCCGTACTCCAGCCAGCGCATCTCCTCGAGCGGGGCGATGCGGGCGTTGGAGTCGGTGCCGAGGCAGAGCTGACGCCGCGGAAGGCGGTCGGGGAGAGGGGGGATGCCGTCGCCCAGGTTCGCCTCGGTCAGGGGGCAGTAGCAGACGTTGCCGCCGGCGCGCAGGAGCAGTCCAAGGTTCTCGGGATAGGTGTGCGTGCAGTGCACGGCCGTGAAGCCCTGCAGGTCGTCGATCTCGCGCACGACGAGGGCGAACGGCGGATGTCCGTAGGCTTGCTCGCACTCCTCGATCTCACCCCGCTGCTCCTCGAGGTGCATGTGGAGCGGCAGCCCGCGCCGGCGCGCCTCCGCCGCCATCCCACCCAGCTCCTCCCGCGGCACCGCGCGGACACTGTGGAGCGCGACGCCGACGCTCTGTGTCGCGGGGTCCGCCGCTGCGGCGAGCCTGTCCACCTGCTCCCAGAACCGCTCCGGCGAGGCCGACCCGAACCGACGCTGCGCCCCTTCCAGCGGCCGGCCGATGCCGCCGGTGCGGTAGTAGGTCTCGAGCAGGACGAGGCGGATGTCGGCCTCGCGGGCCGCCTCCAGCACCAGCTCGTCGAAGGCGTAGTCCGCGGCGGCGGCGCCGGCGTGGTGGAGGTAGTGGAACTCGCCGACGGCGGTGATGCCGGCGGCGCGCATCTCGCGGAAGGCCTGGAGGGTGAGGGCGCGGAAGGCGTCCGCGTCGAGGCGGCCGACCAGCTCGTACATCGCCTCGCGCCAGCTCCAGAAGCTGCCGGCGCCTTCGGGGAAGGTCTCGCCGCGGCCGCGCAGGCCGCGCTGGAAGGCATGCGAGTGGGCGGAGACGAAGCCGGGGAGGAGGGCGCGGCGGCGGAGGAGCTGGGTGGGGTAGGCGTCGAGGCGGCCGGCTTCCGCGATCCGCCCGTCGCGGTCCACACGCACCTGAAAACCCGAGAGGAACTCCCCGTCGAGCCAAGCGAGGTCGGCCTGGACGACCTGCTCGCTCATGTCCGGCAGAACTGCGCGATCGTGGCGTCGAGGAGAGTGCGCGCGCGGGCGAGATCCGCTTTCGGCAGCCACTCGTTGGGCCGGTGGGCGGCGGCGATCGTGCCGGGTCCGAAGATCGCGCAGTCGAGGCCCAGCTCCTGCAGCCAGCCGGCGTCGGTGGCGTAGGGGACGCTCCCGGCCGGGCCGCCGGCGAGGGCGCAGAGGTGGCGCACGATCGGGGCGTCGGCGGGCACGAGGAGAGGCGGGCTGTCGGAGATGACCTCGACCTCGGGCGCGAGCGGCGCTGCGGCGGCCGCGGCGGCGCGCCGCACGCGCTCGACGAGCGGCGCCGAGTCCATGCCCGGCAGCGTGCGGATCCCCAGCTCGACGACGCAGCGGTCGGGGACGACGTTGATCGCCGCGCCGCCGCGCACCGTGGCGACGTTGAGCGGCGCGTACGGCACCTCCGGGAAGGCGTCGGAATGCGGCCCCGCCTCGCGCTCCAGCTCCCCGCGCAGGGCGGCGAGGGCGCCGATCACGCGCCCCGCCGGCTCGATGGCGTTGACCCCCAGGTGCGGCAGCCCGCTGTGCGCGGCGCGTCCGTGCAGTGTGATGCGGAGCTTGAGGTGTCCCTTGTGCAGGCGCGCCACCGCGAGCGACGTCGGCTCGCCGATCACCGCGCTGCGCGGCAGCGCGTCGTCGTCCGGCCAGGTCTCGACGAAGCGCCGCGCGCCGAGGGTCCCGACCTCCTCGTCGTAGGTGAAGAGCAGGACGAGCGGTGCGGCGAGGGCGCCGTCCGCGGCCGCCTCGGCCAGGAGGTTCGCCGCCAGCGCCAGGAACCCCTTCATGTCGCAGGCGCCGCGCGCCACCCAGCGGTCGCCGCGGTCGGCGAGCGCGAAGGGGTCGCTCTCCCATCCCTCCTCCTCGGCCGGCACGACGTCCATGTGCCCGGAGAGGACGAGGCCCCGCCGCTCCGGCCCCGGCTCGGGCCCGAGCCGGGCGAGGAGCGCGACCGTGGCGCCGGCCGCGG
>DASWHY010000607.1:0-4121 GCA_036397955.1 Thermoanaerobaculia bacterium
CCGGCGGCGACCACGACGGTCGCCGTCGCCGAGCGGACACCGGCCAGCGAGGCCGCCAGCGCATAGGTCCCGGGCGGAAGGGGGCCGGTGTCGAAGGCGACGGTCAGCACGTCGAGCCCGGCGATCGAGGTCGTGCGCCGCCCCGTCACGCGCGCCGGCAGCGTCACGGCCGCCGCGCCGTCTTGTCGACCTGCCGCGTCCGGCCGCGCCTCCAACGCCACCTCTCCGGCCTCGCCGGTGCGCCACGCCGGCAGCTCGGCGGTCGCCGTGGCGCCGGGCGCCAGCACCGCCCGCGCGGTTGCGCGCGCGGTCCCGAAGACGTCCGGCGGCGTGGCCCCGCGCGAAGCGCTCACCTCCAGCCAGCCGCCGGCGGGAGCGGTGAAGAGCGGCGGCAGGAGAGCGGGCTCGCCGCGCCGGAAGTCGGGGACGGCCAGCGGCATGGCGCGCAGGCCGAGCACGCCCGTGCCCGGCGCGCGGACCAGGGTGCGCAGGGTGTAGGCGCCGGGAAGAAGCGCGAGCTGGCCGCCGAGGGCCACGCCGCCGGCGGCCAGCTCCTCGCCGAGACGCGCGGGATCGACTTCGAGGACCTCGAGGAGCGAGTCACCGATCCGCCCGCGCTCGTCGAGGGCGTAGAGATAGACCTCGGCGCGCACGGGCGGCTCGGCAGTCGCCGCCAGCAGCGCCGCCCCGTCGATCTCGACGCGAACCGCGACGCGCGCGCGCTCGCCCGTTCCCGGCAGCGGGAGCGCGAGGACGGCGAAGGGGAGTGCGCCGCCCTCCTGCCCGCTGACGAGCAGGGCCGCGGCGTCGGCCGGCAGGCCGCCGGCCGGGATGGAGCGGAGGGGAGGCGGCGCGCCCGGTTCCTGCGCCGCGGCGGCGAGCGCCGCCGCGAACAAGCCGGCGCCCAGAGCCGCGCGCCGGGTCACCGCCATCTTCAGCGTCCGGCGCCGGCGGCGGCCGCCTCGGGCCGGAACTCCGTGGTCGCCGTCGACTCGACGTTCCCCAGCTCGTCGCGGACGCCGACCGCCACCAGGTGCTCGATCGGTCGCAGGCGGAGGCGGGCGCGATAGCCGGCGACCTGCCCGAGCGCCGTGAGGAGCTGATCGTTGGGGACGCGGATCGGGATCGCGACCTCCGTCAGGTCGGAGGTGCGGCCGTGCCGGTCGCGCGCCCCGACGAAGACGGTGAGCCGCCCCTCGTGGAAGTCCGCCTGCGGCAGCAGGACGAGCTTGCCGAGCGGCACCTTGACCAGGAGATCGACGAGGAGCTGGCCGTCGCGGTCGGGCGTCGAGCCCTCGACCTCGACCGCCGCCTCCAGCGGGTTTTCGCTCCAGCCGAGGAAGATCGCCGAGCGCGTGCCGCGCGCCGCGCGCTCGCGGCCGGTCGCCTCGCGGTACCCCTCGCGGTGGCGCACCCGCAGGTCCGGGCGCTTGACCCGCACGTCGAGCCGGCGGGCGGCACCGTCGCGCCGCGAGGGGACGAAGCCCAGCGAGTAATACGACGAGAGGTCGCGCCGCACGGTCGCGAGGAGCGACGCCGGGTTCGGCGTGTCGAAGGCGGCGACGCCGCCGGTCGGGCCGGCCATCATCTGCAGCGGCTGGCTCAGGTTGAAGCTCTCGCTGGCGGCCAGCTCGGTCGACCAGGTGATGCCGCCGCTCGGGGTGTTCATCGCCCGCGGGTCCAGCCGCTGCTCGAGGGCGTGGGCGCTCGCGTCCTCGGGCGCGCCGATGGCGTAGACGGTGACGCGGCCGGCGTTGGCGCGCGCCGCCAGCTCGCGCAAGAGCGGCGTGGCGTCCTGCTGGAGCATGTCGTTCGGCGAGGCGCCGACGCGCATCGCCAGGCGCCCGTACTTCCCCTCGAAGGCGCGGAAGAGCGCTTCGCCGGGCCGTAGCGAGAGACCGCCGCCGACGTAGAGCAGCGCCTTCCGTCCGGGCAGGCCGGCGAGGGCGTCGACCACCTGCGACAGGGCGCCGAGCGTCCGCCGCACCTCGTCGTAGCGGGTCTGCGAGTACATGCGGATGCCGGCGTAGATCCCGGCGGCGTCCATCTCGGAGTGGTCGTTCGCGCTCTCCCCGGCGAGCTCGCCCAACTGGAGCTCGCGCAGCAGGTGCGCCAGGTCGGTGCGGCGGTCGGAGCCGCGCGCCGCGCCGCGCCCCGCGGCGTCGAGGGCGGCTTCGATCGCCCCCGAGCTGCCGACCGGCGGCTGCTGCACGGTGAGGCTGCCGTCGTAGCGGGCGAGGAGGAGCCGGTCGCCGCGGCCGAGCTCGGTGCCGAGGAAGCGGCGGAGCGCCGGCAGCAGCCGGTTGCGCGCCGGCGCCGTCAGGCTCTGGTCGTCGATGAAGATCCCGACGTGGAGCCGCTGTTCGGGCGAGGGCTCGAGCTCCGCGGGCGCGGCGGGCGCGGGCGAGGGGACTTCCGCGGCCGCAGCCGGGCCCGCCGCGAGCGGCGCCGCCTCCGCCCCCGGCGCGGCGCTCTCGGCGTAGAAGTAGTCGATCGCGACCGGGCGGCCGTCTTCCAGCAACTCGAAGTCCTCGCGCGCCAGCCCCGGCACCGGCTGCCCCGCGCGGTCGGTGACCACCACCTCGACGTTGACGACACGGACGTCGATGACCTCGAAGAACGTGGGCTCGGGAAGCGGTGCGGCGGCCGGCTCGGCGGCCCCCGCGGCATGGGGCGCGGCGGCGAGGAGGAGAGCGGCGGCGAAGGGGGCCGTGCGGTGCATCGGGACAGCGCCAGAGGTGGCGGCGGGGGCCGGCGCGACCATAGCACGCCCCGGCGGCGGGACCGGCTAGAGGAGTAGGATCGGAGCGTGATCCATCCGGCCTCGGGGCTCGCCGCGCTGGCCGTCCTGCTCGCCGCCGCCGGGACGTGCGCCCGCGGCGCCCCGGAGCTTGCCGAAGCGCCGGCGCCGATGCCCCCGCGGTCCGCCGTCGCTCCGGCGCATTCCACGCCCGCCCGCGCGGTGGACTTCCAGACCCAGGTCAAACCGCTCCTCGAGGCCCGCTGCAGCCCTTGCCACTTCGCGGGCGGCCGCATGTACGAGAAGCTCCCCTTCGACCAGCCCGCGACCATCCACCACCTGGGCGAGCGCCTCTTCACTCGTATCCAAGTGGCCGACGAGCAGGCCCTCCTGCGCGCCTTCCTGGCGCAGCCGCAGCCCGGTCAGCCCGCGCCCGAGTAGCTACGCCAGCCGGTCGGCCTTGGCGGCGAGGACGAAGTCGCTCTCGGTCAGGCCGTCGATCTTGTGGGTCCAGGTGGTGAAGCGGGCCTTCCCCCAGGAGAGATAGAGGTCGGGATGGTGCCCCTGCTCTTCGGCCAGCTCGCCGACGCGGTTGACGAAGGCGAGCGCCTGGCGGAAGTCGGGGAAGCTGTACTCCTTCTCGAGGTGGTGGCCGTCGACCACCCGCCAGCCGCCACCCTCGCCGTTGAGCTCGGCGAGCAGGCGGTCGAGCTCCGCCCCCGCGAGCGGCGGCACGCCGCCGCGGCAGGGTACGCACTGCTTCGAAGCCAGGTCGCTCATCGGGGCTTATCCTCGCACGGAACGCCGGCCAGCGACTCGCGGGCGAGCGGCAGCCAGCGGTAGGGGCAGCGCGGGATGTGGAGCACCGAGTCGAGCGCCGCGCGGTCGCCCCAGGCGCCGTCCGGCGCGAAGTACTCGCAGAAGAGGTCGAGCGGCGCGACGAAGCGCGGCCGCCAGGGGCCGCGCTCGATGCGCAAGGTGTAGAGATGACCCGCCTCCGCATCGACGCCGTAGGCATCGAAGCACTCGACGAGCGGCTCGTGGAGCTCCTCGAGCGAAGCCCACAGCGAGCCCGGCGGCGGTCCCGGCAGCGGCCGCGTCTCGACGACGCCGACGAGCTTGCCGCCCGCCGCCGCCGCGTCGACGCCCAGGGTCAGGAAGTCCCCGTCGCGCACCATGACGATGTCGGCGGCGCCGAAGTCGTGGAAGCGGAACTCGGCGAGGCGGTTGCCGATGGCGCGCATCATGGGGTCGTTGGTCTCGCTGCGCGTGAAATAGCCGCCGCGGCGCCAGGCGCCGTCGCCGCCGCGGTAGCGCACGGCGGCGCGGTAGCTGACCTGGTAGAAGGAGACGCCCGCCGGCCCCGGCAGCCCGCGCGGGC
>DASWHY010000608.1:0-7029 GCA_036397955.1 Thermoanaerobaculia bacterium
CGCCCCGTCGCCGCCGGCCCCGCCTCGCGCGCCAGCAGCTCGGTCACCTCCGTCCGCGGGTAGAACAGCGCCGTCGGGCAGGAGGGCAGGAGCGAGCGCGACCAGGGGACGAGATCGACGAGCACCGCGAGCGCCGCGACGGCGACGCCGAGGCGCCGGCTCCACCGTGCCGCGAGGACCGCCGCCGCGACGAGGAGCCAGAGGCCGAGCACCCAGGCGTCGGCACGCACCGCCAGGCTCACCGCGGCGGCGGCGGCGACCGCGATCCAGACCCCCCGGCGCCCGCCCCGCCGCGCGAGGATGCGGTCGAGCCCGAAGGCGCCGGCCACGACCAGCGCCAGCGCGCCGACGCCGAGGAAGCGCGACCAGGCCGTGACCCGCAGCGGCGGCAGGGCGTAGGCGAGGTGCGCGAAGGGCAGCCAGCGCGCGGTGATGAGGAGCGCGGCGAGGAAGAAGAGGAGGAAGGGCCGCACCCGCCGGTCGCGCCAGGCGGAAAGCGCCGCGATGGCGGCGACGAAGAGGAGCACGCCGGCGTAGCCGCTGACCGCCTCCGGCCAGACGAAGGGGCCGCGGAAGGGATCGCGGAACGGCCGCCCGTAGGCGTGCGGATTGGCCGGCGAGACGAGGAAGAGGTGGTGCGGGGAGAGGAACCAGGTGAGCGGGTTGGCGAGCGCGACGCGCTGCGGGGGCATCGTCTCGGCCAGCGTCTCCTGGGCGCGGTGCGAGTCCGGCAGCAGGTGGAGGAAGGGGAGGAGGTGCGGCGCCGCCAGCGCGAAGCCCAGCGCTGCCGCGACGCCGGCCGCGAGGAGGCCGCGCCGGAGGGCGCTCCGGCGCGCCAGGGCGAGGCCGCAGACGGCGGCGAAGAGGCCGCCGATCGCCGCGGTCTCCGGGTGCCCGGACAGCAAGAGCGCCGCGGCGACGAGAGCGGTCGTCGCGATCGCCCGCGGCCGCGGCCGCCGGCAGAGCCCGATCGTCCCCACCGCGAGCCAGGGCACCCAGGCCAGCGCCGAGCTGATGGGGTAGAGCCCCCACCCGACGAGGCCGCCGCCGAGCGCGAAGGCGCCGGCGGCGAGGAGCGACGCCGCGCGGCTCTGCCCCACCCGCCGGCAGAGGAGCCACGTCCCCTCGAAGGCGAGGAGCAGCTTGAGCGCCAGCGCGGCGAGGAGGTGGTGCTGGATGGGGAGGGCGCGCGCCAGCATCGCCAGCGGCGCCGCCGCGCCGGCCTGCGGGTTCGCCCAGAGGCCGCAGCCGCCGTCCACCGCGTCCGACCAGAAGGGGAGGCGCCTGGCGGCGAGCGCGTGGCGCACCTCCAGCTCCCAGGGCAGGAGCTGGTAGACGACGTCGTTGAGGACGTCATAGGGGTCCGCGGCGGCGGCCGGGGGCGCCTCCGGCACCGTGCGGTGGACGTCCGGCACGGCGCGCAGCAGGTTGCAGGGCACCAGCAGCCGCCCTTGCACCAGCCAGGGCGCGAGGAGCAGCAGCGGCAGCGCCAGGCCGAGCGCGACCGCCGGCCGGCGCAGGCGCAGGCCCAGCCCGCGCGCCAGCAGGAGGCAGGCGCCCTGGAGCAGCCCCAGCAGGAGGACGAGGACGGCGACCAGCCGCCAGTCCACCGCGCTCACCGCGGCCGCTCCCGCAGCCAGACCGCCGCGGCGGCGACCAGCGCCGCCGGCAGCACGTGCAGCGTGAGGCGCGGGAAGGTCGAGAGCACGTAGAAGCGCTGATCGGAGAGCGCCGAGAGGTAGACCCAGCCGTAGAAGCCGAGCTGCAGGATCGCGGCGACCGCGAAGGCGCGCGCGCGCCGGGCGAAGAGGAGTGGCAGGGGAAGCCAGGCCGCCACCGCCAGGCCGCTCCACTCGCGGCGCCCGAGCGTCTCGACGAGCGCCGCGCCGACCGCGCCGGCGTAGCGCAGGCTGGGGCCGCCGGCGTCGTAGTCGAGGACGAGGTCGTGGCGGAGCGCCTGCACCAGCCAGGGGAGGGCGACGGCGAGCGGCAGGAGGGCGATGCGCGCCAGCGTCGCCGGGCGCAGCCGCCGGCCGCGGAAGACGGCATAGACCGCGACCAGGATCGCGGCGAGCGCCACGCCCTCGATCTTGCTGGCGGCGGCGAGCGCCGCGCCGAGGCCGAGCTGCCACTCGGCCGCGGGGTCGAGGTCGGGCTCGCGCGCGCCGAGCAGCGCCGGCAGGGCGAGGACGAAGGCGAGCGCCAGCGGCCAGTCGGCCCCGCCGGCGGCGAGCTGGCGCAGCGCGAAGCCGCAGACGAGGAGCGCGAGGAGCGCGGTCACCGCCTGCCGCGCGGCGCGGTCGACGCCCTGCGCCCGCAGCAGCTCGCGCGCCGCGGCGAGGAGGGCGGCGCAGAAGAGCACCGACCAGAGCATCTGCGGCGGCGCCGCGAAGCGGCCGGCGAGAAGGGCGGTGGCGGCGTAGAGGCCGGGCAGGAGGCTCGGGTAGTCGGGGTGGAGGCTGGCGCTCCAGGGGCGGGTGAGCAGCTCGTAGTCGATGCCGCCGGCCAGGAAGAAGCGCTGCCCCTTGAGCCCCCAGTGGTAGGCCCAGTCGGGGGTGGTCACCCAGAGCGTCGGCGCGAAGAGGGCGAAGGCGGCGAGGGCGGCGAGCGCCACCGCGTCCCCCCAGCCGAGGTCGGAGGAGAGGGCCGGCGTCGCGCGCGGGCGCGGCAGGAAGCGGTGCGCCGCGAAGGCGACGGCAAGGAGGCCGAGCCCCAGGCTCCACCAGCTCCAGCGCAGGCCGGCGAGGTCGTAGGCCATCTCGAGGAGGTAGAGCGCGAGGAGGCCGGCGACCCACGACAGGACCAGGCGCTGGGCGCGGCCGTCGCGCGGCCCGGTGAGGAGCCCGGCGCAGCGGCTCCCCACGGCGAGCAGGAGGAGCGCGAGGAGGAGGGCGCTCAACGCGCCGTCCCCGCCGCTCGTATCCGGTAGAGCCGCCCGCCCGGCAGACGCGCCACCTCGGCGAGCCGCGGGTCGCCGCCGAGCGCGCGGCGGCAGGCGACGACGTGGGTGGCGCCCGCCGCCGCCGAGGTGCCCCAGCGCACGACGTCGCGCTCGGGCAGGAAGTAGCTGGCCCAGCGCCAGCGCAGGAAGGCCTCGCCGCGCGGCTCGGCCGGCCCGGCGAAGGCGACGACGCCCTCCGGCGGCAGGTGGGGTCGGGCCGCCGCCAGGCAGGCCTCGAGGGCCACGACCGGCGCCCGGCCGAAGCGCCAGGAGAGCGGCGGCCCGGCGCGCGCGTGGCGGGCGTCGTAGCCGGCGAGAGCGTCCTCGAGCGATGCCAGGAAACCGAGCGCCGCGCAGGCCACCAGCAACCCCAGCACGGCGGCGCGTAGAGGAGAAGGAGACATGGAGCGCGAACGAGTCTGCCACGTGATTCCGAGCGGAGCGAGGGCCCTCCCCGCTACAATCCCGCCGCGAACCCAGCCGTGACCTCCACGCCCCTCGTCAGCGCCCTCCTCACCGCCTGCGGCCTCGCCCCCGAGGACGTGGACCTCGCCGTCCACGCGGACGACGAGATGCTCGGCTTCCTCCTCGACTGCGCCGAGGGGGACCGCGACCAGGCGCTCGCCGTCTACGCCGGCTCGGGGCTGTCGATCGCCGGCGCCTTCCGCCAGCTTCTGGCCGGGCACTTCGGCGGGCTCGAGCGGGTGGGGTCGCTCCTCGACTTCGCCAGCGGCTACGGGCGGGTGACCCGCTTCCTGGTGCGCGAGCTGCCGCCGGAGCGGGTGTGGGTGGCCGACGTCTACGCCGAGGGGGTGCGCTTCCAGGAGGAGCGCTTCGGCGTGCACGGCTTCGTCTCGGCGGCGCGGCCGGAAGCGCTGCGCTGCGACCGCCGCTTCGACGCGGTGCTCGTGACCTCGCTCTTCACCCACTTACCGGACGAGCGCTTCGTCGCCTGGCTGGCGCGCCTCCACGCCCTCCTGACGCCGGGCGGCCTGCTCGCCTTCAGTGTCCACGACGAGAGCGTGCTGGCCCCCGGCGTCGAGATGCCGGCGGCGGGGATCCGCTTCGAGACAATCAGCGAGAGCGGCTCGCTGACGCCGAGCGAGTACGGCTCGACCTGGGTGACCGAGCCGTTCGTGCGCGCGGCGGTGGCGCGGGCGGTCGGCGAGGTGCCGGTGCGGCGGCTCCGGCGCGGGCTCTGCGACTTCCAGGACCTCTACCTCGTCGGCACCGCCGGCGATCCGGACCTCTCGCGCATCGCCTACGACTCCGAGCCGCGCTCGTACATCGAGCAGTGCGCGCTGGAGCGCGGTGGGCGTCTCACGCTGCGCGGCTGGGCGGTGCGGCCCGCAGGGACGCCGCTGGCGCGCGCCGAGGTGCTCCTCGACGGCCGGCTCCTCGGCGCGGCGCCGATCGAGCGCGAGCGGCCGGACGTCGCGGCGCTCCTCGGCGAGCCGGGGGCGCTGCGCTCGGGGTGGCTCTTCGAGGGGGCGCTGCCGGCGGGGACGGCGCGCTCGGCACCGCTGGTCGTCCGCCTGGCCGACCGGCGCGGCGGCGCGACGGTCGTGCACGTCAGCACGCTGGCGCAGGCGCTGCTGCTCTCGGCGCGGCAGGAGTCGGCTTTCTTCCAGGGGGAGCTGCGGCGGACCGAGGAGGCACGGCGCGAAGAGGCGGCGCGGGCGGCGGCCGAGGCGGCCGGCCTGCGCGCGCGGATCGCGGCCATGGAGGCGAGCCGCTTCTGGAAGCTCCGCAACCGCTGGTTCGCGGTGAAGAGGTTTTTGCGGTTCACGGACGAGCGGTGAGGTGAGGTGGGTGAGGGCGGCGTGGGGTGCTCCCCCCGCGGGAACCGGCGCGGGCCAAGAGGACTGCGGCGGGGGGGCCCGCGCCTGCGCTTCGCTGCGCGCGGGGTCGCTCTCGCCTGCCGGGTGGCTTGCCGGCGCTTGCTCAGAGCTTCCCGCGGGGGGAGCACCCCACGCCGCCAGCGACCGCTTTACTTTAAGCACAGGTCTAGAATGGAGAGGATGATTGCCCCTGCCGAGGTCCTCGCCGAGACGGAACGCTCCTTGCAGCGCTGGGGACGGGTGGTCCTCTGCCAGATCGTGCGCGCCGACGGCTCGACGCCTGGGAAGGTGGGATGGAAGCTGCTCGTCCGTCCCGACGGCAGCGCCTGCGGTAACCTGGGCGGCGGCGCCTTCGAAGCGATGGTGCAGGCCGACGCCGCGGCCAAGCTGGTGAACGGCGTCGGCGCCTCCGAAGTGAAGCGCTACTACCTGACCGAAGAAGCGACGCGCGGCGAGGCCACGGGCATGGTCTGCGGCGGCATGGCCGAGGTCTTCCTCGAGGTCGTCGAGTCGCCGCCGGTGCTGGCCGTCTGCGGCGGCGGCCCGGTGGGTCAGGCCCTCGCTCGCGCCGGCGCTCTCGCCGGCTTCGATCTCCTGGTCGTCGAGGACCGCGAGGAGTTCCGCCGGCCCGAGCTCTTCCCCGAGCGCACCCGCTTCGCCGAAGTCGAGCGCGACTTCGGGGAGGAGTTCCTGGGCGGCATCGCCGGCCGCGAGCTCTACGTCGCGGTCGTCTCGCGCTGCTGGGAGACCGACGTCGCGGCGATGGCCGGCGTCGTGCGGCAGGCGCCGCGCGGGCTCCGCTACCTCGGCCTCATGGGCAGCCGGCGGAAGGTCGAGCGGGTGCGCGAGGAGCTGGCGGCGCAGGGCGCGGTGCTCGACGGCCTGCCGCTGCGCGCCCCGATCGGCCTGCCGATCGGCGGCGACAGCCCCGGGGAGATCGCGATCTCGATCCTCGCCGAAGTCATCGGAGTGCGGTATGAAGCCTCGCCGTCGCGTCACTGATCTCCCGCTCCTCCTCCTCGCCGCCGCCCTGGCCGCCGCGCCGGCCGCCGCCGCGGCCGAGTGGCAGACGGCGCCCCTCTTCGGCGCCGACGTGCGCGCCCTCGCCATCCACCCCGAGGACCCCGACCTCGTCCTCGCCGGCACCTCCGCCGGCCAGGTGTACCGCTCGCGCGACGGCGGCGTCACCTGGGCCGACGCCGGACCGCACCTCCCCTTCCCCGGCTGGGTCGTCGGCGCGCTCCGCTTCGACCCCAACCGCCCGGAGCGGGTCTGGGCGGCGCTCTGGGGGATGTGGGGGAGCGGCCACGTCGCCTGGTCCGACGACCTCGGCGGCACCTGGGTGGCGGCCGCGGGCGGCCTGCCGAACGAGCCGGTCTACACCCTCGAGGTGGTGCCCGGAAAGGAGGGCTGGCTCTACGCCGGCACCCTCTCCGGCGTCTGGGGGACGCGCGACGACGGCGCCACGTGGCGCCGGCTGACCGGCGAGCTGCCCGAGATCCAGAAGGTCACCAGCCTGCACGTCGATCCGCTGCGGCCGGCGACGGTCCTCGCCGGCACCTGGCGCCGCGCCTACCGCAGCGACGACGCCGGCCGGAGCTGGCGCGGCGTCTTCGAGGGCATGGTCCTCGACTCCGAGGTCTTCAGCCTGACGCCGGTGCCGGGGCGGCCGGGGGAGCTGTGGGCCACGACCTGCGGCTGGGTCTACCGCACCCCCGACCTCGGCGGCACCTGGCAGCGCTTCAAGGAAGGCCTCGACGAGCGGCGCACGCCGAGCTTCGCGGCGCTGCCGGACGGGCGCCTGCTGGCCGGCACCGTCGGCGGGCTCTACCAGTCGGCCGACGGCGGCGCCGCCTGGCGGCGGGTGACCGGGCCGGAGCTGTCGATCCACACCGTCGTCTACCATCCGCGACGCCCGGAGCGCGTCCTCCTCGGCACCGAGGGCTCCGGCGTCTGGGTGTCGGTGGACGGCGCCGCCACCTTCCGCCGCGCCGCCCGCGGCATGACCAACCTCCGGGTCACGGCCCTCGCCGCCGGCCCCGGCGAGCTGCTGGCGGCGGTCAACCACGCCGGGCCGGTCTCCGGCATCCACCGCTCGACCGACGGCGGGCGCAGCTTCGAGCCGGACTTCGCGCCGCTGCCGACGGTGCTCGACCTGGCGGTCCAGGAGGGGCGGGCGTGGGCGGCGACCGAGCGCGGGCTCTGGGAGCGGAGCGGCGCCGAGTGGCGGCAGGTCAAGGAGCTGGG
>DASWHY010000609.1:0-9435 GCA_036397955.1 Thermoanaerobaculia bacterium
CCGGTCGAGAGGCAGTCGGCGCGCAGCGGGTCGGCGGTCCAGACGGTCAGGCTGCCGAAGTCCGCTGCCGGCGCTCCGGTGCGCGGGTCCAGGAGGTGGCCGGGCCGCTCGGAATCGCTCGAGGTCGAGACCGAGCCGGCCTCGACGGCGAGCGCCAGGACCGGCCGGTCGCGCCGGCGCGGGTCGGCGATCAGCACCTCGCGGCGGCCGGCGCCCACGAGCGCGAGCTGGCCGCCGAGGTCGAGGACGGCGGACCGGATCTCGGGGAGGGCGCGCAGCGCGTCGATCGCCTTCGCCAGCCCCGCCCCCTTGCCGAAGCCGCCCTCCTCGATCACGGCGCCTTCGCGCAGGCGCACGGCGACCGAGGGTGAGATGCGGAGGCCGTCCATCCCGCTCGCCGCTCGCGCTTCCTCCCGTTCCTCCTCACCCGGAATCTTTCCGCCCGTCCGCAGCCCCCATTCCGCGACCAGCTCGCCGATCGCCGGATCGAAGGCGCCCTCCGTCTCCCGCCAGCACTCGCGCGCCGCCGCCAGCTCCCGCGCCAGCGCCGGCGAGAGCGGCACCGCCACCCCCACCGGCGCGCGGTTCAGGCGCGCCAGCTCGGTGTCGTCGCGCCAGGTGGAGAGCCGCGCTTCGGTGGCTTCCAGCGCCGCCACCGCGCGTTCGCTGGCGGCCAACGCCGCCGCGCGGTCGCGGGCCTCGACCGTCAGCTCCAGCGTCGTGCCCATGAGGCCCAGGCGGCGCTCCACGCGCGCCGCTTGCGGCACCGCCGGGACCGCGGCGGCGCCCACGCTCGCCGCGGCGAGGGCCAGCACCGCTGTCGCGATCGCTCTCGGCCCCCTCACGCCTCGACCTCGCCGATCGGCCGCCCATGCGGGCAGAGCTCCGGCCGGCCCAGGAACTCCGCCACCTGCTCTTCCCAGCCGGGGGCGAGCGGCGTCTCGCGGCCGCACTCCATCGTGCAGCGGCCGAGGGTGCGGGCGAGGAGCGCCTCCGCCAGCCGCACCCGCCGCACGGCGGCCAGGGCCGCCTGACGCCCGGCCGGCGTGAACGCCACGCCGGCTCCGGTCTCGGCACCGAGGAGCCCCTCGGCCAGCAGCTCCGGCACCCCGGCGCGCGTCGTCGGCACCCGCACGCCCTCCTCCTCCAGCGCGTGCCAGAGGTCGGCGAGGAGGCGGTCGGGCGCCGCCTCGCCGTGCGGCGGCGGCGCGAAGCGGCCGTGCTCGAGCCGCAGCTCGCGGTCGGCGCGGGCGGCGAGCGCCGGGTCGTGGGTGACGAGCACGATCGTGTGGCCGCGCCGGTGGAGGTCGGCGAGGAGCGCCATCACCACCGCCTGGTTGGCGGCGTCGAGGTTGCCGGTCGGCTCGTCGGCGAGGACCAGCGGCGGATGGTTGATCAGCGCGCGCGCCAGGCAGACCCGCTGCTGCTCGCCGCCGGAGAGCTGCGCCGGCAGGTGGTGGAGGCGGCCGGCGAGCCCGACGCGGGCGAGCGCCTCGGCGGCCTCGGCGCGGTCGGTCATGCTGTGGACGTACTGCGCCAGCATCACGTTCTCGAGCGCCGTCAAGTACGGCATCAGGTGGAACTGCTGGAAGACGAGCCCGATCGTGCGCCGGCGGTAGGCAGCGAGTGCGCGCGGCGCGAGGCCGGCGAGTTCGGTGCCGGCGACGCGCACTTCGCCGGCGGTCGGCCGGTCGAGCCCGGCGAGGACGTTGAGGAGCGTCGTCTTGCCGGAGCCGGAGGGGCCGGTGACCGCCACCCACTCCCCCTCGGCGAGGGCGAAGCTGAGGCCGTCGAGCGCCGCGACGGGACCGAAGCGGCGGACCAGGCCGCGGACCTCGACGAGCGGCTGCACGATCAGAGACCCTGGAGCACCCGGGCGGTGTCGGTGCGCGCGAGGCGGCGGAGCGCCACGGCGAGCGCGCCGCCGACGACGAGGACGGCCGTGGCCGCGGCGGCCGCGAGGCCGGCGGCGGTGGGGGAGTGCGCCGCGGGCACGCCCAGGAGGCGCGCGGCGAGCCCGGCCGCGGCGACCTCGCCGAGAAGAGCGCCGAGGAGCGCCGCGACGAGCGCCGCGACCAGCAGCTCGCCGGCGAAGAGGGCGGCGACGCGCCGCGTCTCGTAGCCGAGGGCGAAGAGCAGGCCGACCTCGCGCCGCCGCTCGCCGAGGAGCGCGGTCGCCGCGGCCGCGACGGCGAGGAGCGCCGAGAGCAGTGCCACGCCGCAGACCGCGGCGAGCAGGAGCGCCACGCGGCGGCCGAGGCGGGCATCGCTCTCGGCGACGCGGCGGAGCGGCCGCGCCTCGGCGCCGGCGACGCGCGCTTCGACGGCGCGCGCCACCTCGTCCAACCGCGCCGGCGCGGCGCGCACCTCGATGCGCTCGAGCGCCGGGCCGCCCGGTCCGCCGGCCAGGGCGACGCCGCGCGCCCAGGCCACACCCGGCAGCCGCTCGACGGCCGCCAGCTCCTCGACCGGAAGCTGGGCCGGCCCGCCGACCTCGGGGCGCACGACGAGGTTGGGGCCGAAGGGCGCGAGGTCCTCGGCGAGCCGGTCGCGCACCCGCACCGAGAAGCCGGCGAGAGTCGCCACCGTCGCGGCGGCCACCGCCACCGCGGCGGCGATCAGCGCGAGCTGGCGGGAGCGGTGGCGCAGGCTCCCCCAGAGGACGCGGAGGAGCATCAGGCGGCGGCCCTCGCCAGGAGCGACGCCGGATGGCGGCGGAGCGCCCGCAGCACCGGCGGCAGGCTCGCCAGCCCGGCGAGGAGGAGCCCGAGGGCGGCGGCGAAGGGGACCAGCACCGGCGCCGCCGGGACGGCGACGCCGAGCGCGCCTTCGCCGAGGAGGCGTCCGGCCGGGAGGCCCAGGGCGCCGCCGGCCAGACCGCCGGCGAGCCCCAGCAGCGCCGCTTCGAGGAGGAAGAAGCCGGCCACCCGGCCGCGCGGAGTGCCCAGCGCCACCAAGAGGCCGGCCTCCAGCCGCCGCTCGAGGACGGTGGCGGTCATCGCCGCGGTGACGCCGAGCGCGGCGCCGGCCAGCGCCACGGCGGCGAGCGCCACGAGCACCGCGCGCAGCCGCCCCAGCACCTCGGCGGTGGCGGCGGTGACGCCGCGCACCAGCTCGACGCGCGCCCCCGGCACCGCCTCCTCGATCTGGAAGGCGACCGAGGACGGATAGGCGGTGCAGTACCAGGCGTCGTACTCCTCCGGGGTCATCGCCGACGGCGGCTTGCGGCGGCCGGCCGGCTCCGGCGTGGTCAGCGCGAAGAGCTCGGCGCGGCGGGTGCGTCCCGGCCGGCCGGCCAGCCCCTGCGCGGCAGCGAGCGGCACGAACGCCTGCTCGTCTTCCGCGCCGCCGGAGGTGAGGATGCCGGTCACCCGGAAGCGGAGCGTCCGGCCGCCGAGCGAGGCCGCGATCTCGGCGCCCGCGCCGGTTCCGAGCCGCGCCGCGAGGCGGTGGCCGAGGGCGGCCTCGGGCGCACCGTCGCGCGGCCAGCGGCCGGCGAGCGCGAGGGTGGGGCGGGTGCGCGGCAGCCCGGTCCGCCAGCCCGGCTCGAGCGGGTGGTCGAACCAGGTGCCGACGAGCGGGGCGACGAGGCCGCCGTCCGCCGCGCCCGCCTCGGCCGGCGCGAGCCGCGCGCGCAGCGGGTAGAGCGGCGCCAGGGCCACCACGTTGTGGCGCCAGAAGATGCGGCGCACGGCGGCGAGGTCGGCGGCGGCGAGCGTCTCGCCGTCGCGCGGCTCGATCGCCAGGTTAGCGCCGTACGAGCCGAGGTCGGCGGCAAGGCGGTCGCCGGAGGCGAGGAGCACCTCGGCGAGGGCGGTGGCGCCGAGCGTGCCGAGGGCGACGGCGGTGAGCGCCAGGAGCTTGCGGCGGGTGCCGCGGCGGAGCGACTCGGCGAGGAGGCGGGCGAGCACGAGGTGCCTA
Organism: Thermoanaerobaculia bacterium; assembly: GCA_036397955.1. Lineage (GTDB taxonomy): Bacteria > Acidobacteriota > Thermoanaerobaculia > Multivoradales > UBA5704 > DASUNQ01. The sequence continues at coordinate 3,922 of DASWHY010000609.1, forward strand.
CCCTCCGTGCCCGCCGTGCGCGGCCGCCGGCGCGAACAGCGTCGCGCCCTGCGCCAGGTCGGCCGCGGCGAGCACCAGCTCGTCGCCTTCGACGCGCGCGCGCAAGGGCACCGGGTTGCAGCCGCCGGGCTGGCCGATCGACGGCGGGTAGATCGCCGAGCCGCAGTGCAGGCAGGCGACGTCCACACCCTCCTGCACGTAGCCGCGCGCGCCGCAGATGAGGCAGGCGTCGAAAGCGGTCACCACCTCGCGCTCGTCCAGCCGGATGGCGACGAAACGGACGTCGCCGCCGGGGAGCGCGGCGCGGAAGCGTGCGAGCTGCCCCTCGGCGAGCGCGGCGAGCGGGATGCGCACCGCGCCGTCCGGGCCGGGCGCCACCGGCGCCGCCGGCGACAGCACGAGCGGCGCCCGCCCGTAGACCAGCCCGGCACCCAGGGTCAGGAGGATGACGACGCCCAGCGCGCCGCCCAGGAACCGGGCCCGGCGCTGGCGCCGCGCGGCGGCGCGCGCCAGGCGGGCCGCCGCGGCGTGCGGCGTCTCCGCGGGTCCCGCCTCAAGGCCCGGCACCAGGAGCATCAGGAGCGGCAGGAGGAGGACGGCGAGGAGGAAGAAGAACTCGTTTCGCACCAGCGGCCCGACCGCCGCCATCGTCGTCTCGTTCGCGGGGAGCCAGCCGGCCTCGGAGAGCTCGTGGTAGCCGTTGACCAAGAGCTGCAGCACGAAGACGGCGAGCGCGATGCCGGTGACCTTGAAGAAGCGGGCGAGGTCGATGCGCAGGCTGCCGCGCACGAAGAGGACGCCGAAGACGACCGCCGTGGCGAGCCCGAGGGCGGCGCCGAGCGCCGCCAGCAGGCCGCGGGTGGTGAGCGAGAGGGCGGAGAGGAAGAGGACGGTCTCGATCCCTTCGCGGAAGACCATCAGGAAGGTGAAGAGGGCGACGCCGGCGGCGACCGGCGCGCCGGCGCGGCGGGCGAGGATGCGCCCGAGCGAGCCCTTGACCTCGCCGGCCACCGCCCGCCCGTGGCGCCACATCCAGATCACCATGCCGCCGACGACGAGCGCCGAAGCGATGTAGAGGACGCCTTCGAAGGCCTCCTCGTTGACCGCCCAGCGGTAGAGCGCCCAGGCGCCGAGGACGCTGCCGGCCGCCGCCGCCGCGATCCCGCCCCAGACCGCCGGCAGGTAGCGCTCCTCCCCCTCCTTGCGCAGGAAGGCGACGATGATGCCGACGACGAGCGCCGCCTCCACCCCTTCGCGGAGCGTGACGACCAGGGCCTCAAACATCCGCCGCCCCCGACAGGCTCGCGCCCGGCAGGGCGCGAGCGGCATTCTCGGCCTCGGCGCAGCGCACGCAGATGCCGTCGATGCGCAGCGTGTGCCGGCTCGGCACGAAGCCGTGGGCGCGGCAGATCTCGGTCTGCAAGGCGGCGATCCCCGGGCTCACGAACTCGACCACCCGGCCGCAGCCGGTGCAGACGAGGTGGTCGTGGTGCTGGCCGGGATGGACGTGCTCGTAGAGGTAGCGCCGGCGCCCGAGCCGCTGCTTGCGCGCCAGGCCGCAGGCGACGAGGAGATCGAGGTTGCGGTAGACGGTGGCGCGCGAGATGCCGACGCCCGCCGCGTGGAGGGCCGAGAGGATGGCGTCGGCGTCGATGTGTCCGTGCTGGGCGAAGACCTCGTCGAAGAGGGCGAGGCGCTCGGCGGTGACCCGCTGCCCGCGGGCGCGCAGGGCGCGCAGGAACTGCTCCTTCTCGCGCGGCTCGAACGGGGGCCGATCTTGTTGAGACAAATTCTCAAGAAGCACGAATCAATTCTGGACCGCGCTGGTCCTCTTTGTCAACGCTCCCTCTCAAGCGGTTGGCACGCGGTGTGTTAGCTTGCTTGCGGCATGGAGAGACGGGAACCGCAAACCGCGTTCGTCGAGCCGCCCGAGAGCGAGAAGCGGCTGACGATCCGCATTGCCCGCGAGACGCTGCCGCCGCTGCCGCTCGGCTGGCGCGTCGGCATCTTCATCAGCGGCTGGGCGCTGATCCTGATCGGCGTCGCCGGCCTCGTCCTCCCCGGCCTGCAGGGGATCGTCACCATCCTGCTCGGTGCCGCCCTGCTCTCCCTCGACAACGAGCTGGTCTACCGCGGCCTCCGCCGCGCCCTCGTGCGCTGGCCGCGCGCCTGGCAGCGGGTGGAGCGCTTCCGGTCGCGCGCCCACGCGCGCCTCCACCGCTTCCGGAAACCGTAGGGGTTACCGCTCGGCGAGCGGCACGTACCGCCGCTCGGTGGCGCCGGTGTAGATCTGGCGCGGGCGGTTGATGCGAGTCTTGGGGTCGGCGCGCATCTCCAGCCAGTGGGCGATCCACCCGGGCAGGCGCCCGAGCGCGAACATCACCGTGAACATGTTGGTCGGGATGCCCATAGCGCGGTAGATGATGCCGCTGTAGAAGTCGACGTTCGGGTAGAGCTTGCGCTCGATGAAGAAGTCGTCGGAGAGGGCCACCTCCTCGAGCGACTTGGCGATGTCGAGGAGCGGGTCCTGCACGCCCAGCTCGCGCAGCACCTCGTCGGCGGTCTCTTTGAGGATGCGGGCGCGCGGGTCGAAGTTCTTGTACACCCGGTGGCCGAAGCCCATGAGGCGGAAGCCGGAGTCCTTCTGTTTCGCCATCTCGACGTACTTCTTGAAGTCGCTGCCGTCCTGGCGGATGCGCTCCAGCATCTCGATGACCGCCTGGTTGGCGCCGCCGTGGAGCGGGCCCCAGAGGGCGCAGATGCCGGCGGCGATCGAGGCGAAGAGGTTGACCTGGCTGCTGCCCACCATGCGCACCGTCGAGGTGCTGCAGTTCTGCTCGTGGTCGGCGTGGAGGAGGAGGAGGAGGTTGAGCGCCCGCACCACCACCTCCGTCACGTGGTACTCCTCGGCCGGCACCGAGAACAGCATGTGCAGGAAGCGGCCGGGGTAGTCGAGCCGGTTCTGCGGGTAGACGAACGGCTGGCCGACGCTCTTCTTGTAGGAATAGGCGGCGATCGTTGGCACCTTGGCGAGGAGCCGGACGATGTTCATCTGGAGGTCGCGGTCGTTCTCCGGGTAGTAGGCCGACAGCGAGGCCACCATCGCCGAGAGCATCGCCATCGGGTGCGCGCTCGCCGGGTAGCCCTCGAAGAACTTCTTCATGTCCTCGTGCAGCATGCTGTGGTAGGTCAGCCGCCGCTTGAAGGCGGCGAGCTCCGTCCGGCTCGGCAGCTCGCCGTAGATCAGCAGGTAGGCGACCTCCACGAACTCGGCGGTCCCGGCCATCTGCTCGATCGGGTAGCCGCGGTAGCGCAGGATGCCGCGCTCGCCGTCGATGAAGGTGATCGCGCTCTCGCAGGAGCCGGTGTTGCCGTAGCCGGGGTCGAGGGTGATGGCGCGGGTCTTGGCGCGGAGCTGAGTGACGTCGACCGCGACCTCGCCCTCCGTGCCGACCACGACCGGCAGCTCGAGCTCCTTGTCGTCGAGCGTGAGCTTGGCGCGGCTCGCCACGATCTCCGCGCCGGGGCTGGCCTTCTCTTCCGTCACGACCTTCATGCCCGCCAACTATAGCTTGCTCTCGCCCGCGCGGCGTGGTGCAACCTGCGCCGCCGCTACGCGTAATGGACGGCGTGCCCCCATCCCGTCGCGGTGCGAGAGCGGCGCCGCTGGCCCTGCTCGCAGCCGTTGCCGCTAGCGGCGCGGCGCTGCTGCTGGCGCCGGACTTCGTCTCCCCGGTTTTCGGCGCCGGGCTCTGCGTCCTGCTCTTCGGCCTGGCGGCGCTCGCGCTCTGGAGCGCGGTCCGCCTCGTCCGGCGTCGTCGTCTCCTTCCCGCGCTCGCCGCCCTGCTGCTTCTCGTGCTGGGTCTGCTCTTCGCCCTCCTGGCGGCGATCGCCGGGGCCGAGCTCTACGCTCCGTCCCTCGGCCTCGCGCAACGCTGCGCCGTCATCGCCTTCCGCGACCACCTGTCGTTCCGCGCTCCCGCCGGCAAGCTCGACGCCGCGGCCTGGCGCGAGGACCTGGCGGCCCTCGACGCGGCGCTCCGGCGGCGGCATCCGCGGCTCGCGCGCGGCGACCTCCCGGCCGGCTGGGAGGCGGCGGTCCGCCGGCTGGAGGCCGACATCCCGCGGCTCAGCTCGCTCCAGACGGCGGCGCGCTTGGCCGAGCTGGTCGCCCGCGTCGGCGATGCCCATACGCAAGTCGCGATCCCGCATCCGGCGATGCCGACCGCCGTCCTTCCCGTCGATTGGGCCCTCTTCCCGGACGGCCTCCATGTCCTCCGCGCCGGCGGCAGCGCGCGCCGCGCCGCCGGCTGCCGGGTGCTGCGCGTCGGGCGGAGCGATGTCGCGGCGGTGCTGCGCGACCTGGCGCCGCTGGTCTCGGCCGAGAACGACGCCTGGCGCCGGCAGCGCCTGCCGGGCTTCCTCCGGCTGCCTCACCTCCTCGCCGCGCGCGGCCACCTGCCCGACGCCGATGTCGCCGACCTGCTCGTCGAGTGCGTGCATGGCGAGCGCTCCACCGTGCGGGTGCGCCCCGTTCCGTTTCTGCTCTACGCGCTGGAGTTCCTGCGCCCGGTGGATCGCGGCGCGCCGGCCGCGGCGAGCGGGCACCGGGAGGCTTACTGGTTCGAGCGGCGCGCCGGCTCCGGCACCCTCTACGTCCAGGTCAACGCGCTGCGCGATCAGGAGGAGAGCGTGGCCGACTTCGCCGAGCGCCTGCGCGCCGCGGTCGAGCGCGGGCCCTTCACGCGGCTGGTCTTCGACCTGCGGAGCTGCGAAGGGGGGAACAACCAGTTGGCCGAGCCGCTGGTGCGGGTCGCGGCGCTGCCGCGGGTGGATCGGCCGGGCCGGCTCTTCGCGCTGGTCGGCCGCGGCACTTTCTCGGCGTGCATGAACCTGGCCTCGGCGCTGGAGCGCCGCACGGGCGCGGTCTTCGCCGGCGAGGCGACCGGCAACAGCCCTAACCAGTACGGCGACGCCGAGCCGCTGCTGCTGCCGCGCTCCGGCCTGCTGGTGCTGATCTCCAGCCGCGCCTGGCTGGGGGGCCTGCCGGGAGACCGGCGCCGCGCGCTGGCGCCCGACCTGCCGGTGACGACGACCTACGCCGACGTCACGGCCGGGCGCGACCCGGTGCTCGCCGCGGTCGAGCGGGTGCGGCCGTCCACCGGCGCTTCGCCGGCCGCTCCCGCGGCGCCCGCCGGCAGCGCCTGGTACCTGTTGGGCGGCTTCCTGCGCGCCGAGCTGGCGGCCGCGCCCGGCGGCGCGCACCTCCGCGCCGAGGACTTCGAGCCGCTCTTCGACGTCGCGCTGCGGCCGGCGGGCCCAGGGCGCTGGCTGGGCCGGCCGGGCGTCGAGCTGCGCTTCGACCCGGCGGCTGAGGGCTGGCCGGAGCGCGCCGAGCTGCGCTGGAAGGGTGCGGCGGCGACGCTGGTGCGCGCGCCCGAACGGCCGGAGCTGGCGATCGAGCGGGTGCTGGCGGGGGACCTGGCGGGCGGTGCAGCGGGCCTGCGCGCGCAG
>DASWHY010000610.1:0-12508 GCA_036397955.1 Thermoanaerobaculia bacterium
CCTATCCCTGCCAGGCGCGGGTCATCGGGAGGCGCCGGCGAGGGCGCGTTCCTCGACCGTGATGCGCACGGCGAGGAGTGCCGCGTTGGCGGCGGAGGCGAGGAGGGCGGTCAGCCAGGCGGTGTGGACGAGCGGCAGCGCGGCCAGCTCGACGACGACCGCCAGGTAGTTCGGGTGGCGGAGGAAGCGGTAGGGGCCGCCGGTGACCAGCGGCTCCCCCGGCGGCACCAGGACGCGCGTCGTCCAGCGCTCGCCGAGGGTGGCGATCACCCACCAGCGGAGCGCCGTCGCCAGGGCGAAGAGCGCCAGCATCGGGAAGCCGAGCCAGGGCAGGAAGGGCCGATCGAGGAGCCAGACCTCGGCCGGCGCGGCGACGAGCCACGCCGCGTGGAGCGCCACCATCGAAGGGTAGTGTCCCGCCCCCGCCTCGACCGCGCCGCGCGCCAGGAGGCGCCGGCGGTTGCGCTCGGCGATCACCAGCTCCACCCCGCGCCCGAGCGCAACTAGCGCCACGAGGAGGGTGAAGAGGAGCCGCGTGTCGGCGCCGGCGCTCACCACTGGAGCAGCACCAGCTCGGAGCAGAAGCCGGGGCCCATGGCGGAGATCAGGCCGTAGCTGCCGGGGGGCGGGCGGTGGGAGTCGAGGGTGTCGCGGAGGACGAGCAGGACCGAGGTCGAGGAGAGGTTGCCGACCTCCTGCAGGCTGCGCCAGGTGACGTCGAGCGCACCTTCCGGGAGCTCCAATGCTTCGGCCATCGCCTCCAGCACCTTGGGGCCGCCGGGGTGGGAGATCCAGGTGGCGATGTCGGCGCGCGCGAGGCCCTCGTCGGCGAGGAAGGCGTCGACGTCGGCGCGCAGGTGGTCGCGCACCACCTGCGGTACTTCGGCCGAGAGGACAATCTGAAAGCCGTTTTCCGAGATGTCCCAGCCCATGACGCGCTCGGAATCGCGGTAGAAGATCGAGCGGGTGGCGAGGATGCGCGGGCCGTCGGCCGGCCGCTGGTCGCCCACCACCACCACCGCCGCGGCGCCGTCGCCGAAGAGGCCGGAGGCGATCAAGTTGGGGATCGAGAGGTCCTCCGGCTGCAGGGTGAGCGAGCAGAGCTCGACCGAGAGGAGGACCGCCACCTGGTCCGGGTAGGCGCGCACGTAGTCGGCCGCGCGCGCGATCCCCGCCGCGCCGGCGACGCAGCCGAGGCCGAAGATCGGCATCCGCTTGACCCGTGGCGAGAGCCCCAGGCGGTTGACCAGCCGGGCGTCGATCGAGGGCGTGGCGACGCCGGTCACGGTGACGAAGATGAGGGCGTCGATTTCCTCGGGGTCGAGACCCGCCCGCGCCAGCGCGTCGCGCACCGCCGCCTCGCCGACCTCCTGCGCCACGCGGATCCAGGCGTCGTTGGCCTTGCCCCAGGTGGTGAGACCGGCGTACTCCTCGATCGGCAGCGCCAGGTGGCGCCCGCCGACCAGCACGTTCTTGTGCAGGCGCTCGAGGCGGCCCGGGTTGTAGTGGCGGTCGGCCCAGCGCTGGCGCAGGGCTTCCAGGAGGGTGTCCTGGTCGTAATAGTGCGGAGGGAGGGCCTTGCCGACGGCGGCGATCTTCAAGCGGGGTCCCACGCGCCGCCCGCGGCCGGCGAGCGGGACGCCAGCGTAGCACGCCCCGGCCTGGGGTAGACTCCTCGCGCTCTTCCCGAAACACGCACCGGCGCGGTCATCCGCGGCCGGAGCGAGCGCCGTATAGAGCTGTAAGACATGTCCTCGATCGCAGGCACCCCGACGCTGCTGGTCTTCACGCTCGGCGCCCCGGCGGAGCGCGCCCGCCGGCCGCTCCTGCCGCGTCGGCTGGCGCCGCTCGAAGTGGGGATGCGGCGCGCCTGCGCCGAGGAGGCGCTGGCCGCCGGCCGCGCCGCGGGGCTGGCGGTGGCGATCTCGTCGCCGGCGCCGCTCGGCCTCGGCGCCGACTTCGAGCTGGCGCAGGGGGGCGGCCCCTTCGGCCTCCGGCTGGAAGAGGCGATGGCCGCCGCCTTCGCGCGCGGCGCCGCGCCGCTCGTCGTCGTCGGCGCCGACACCCCCGGCCTCGCCGCCGCGCACCTGCGGCGCGCGCTCGACCTCCTCGCCGCCCGCCCCGACGCCGTCGTCGTCGGCCCCAGCCCGGACGGCGGTCTCTATCTCCTCGCCGCGCGCCGCCCGATCCCCGGCCTCGCCGACGTCCGCTGGTGCCGCGCCGACACGCTGGCGAGCCTCCTCGCCGCGCTGCGGGCCGCCGGGCGGCCGGTCGAGCTGCTGCCGCCGCTCGCCGACCTCGACCGGCCCGCCGACCTCGCCGGCTGGCTGAGCGGCGAGAAGGGCGACGGCGGCGCGCCGCTCACGCTCTGGCGCACGCTTCTCGCCCGCGCCCTCGCCGCGCTCGCCCGCCCGCCGCGGCCGCGCCGGCTGGACCCGCCGAGCGCCGCGCCGGTCCCACCTCTCCCCGCCCGCGCCCCGCCGCCGCTCCTCCCGATCTAACGCCCCGAGCACCGTTCACGCCCCGCTGCCCTCCGGGCAGCGTTGGGAGACTCGCTCCGCGCGGAGAGGAGAACGCATGTCGTCGAACGTCGAAGCCGCCGTCCAGGAGCGCTACCGGGAGGGCGCGCGCGCCCGCGTCGCCGATCTCTGCTGCCCGGTCGATTACGACCCGGCCTACCTCGCCGCGATCCCCGACGAGGTGCTGGAGCGCGACTACGGCTGCGGCGATCCGAGCCGCCACCTCCGCCCCGGCGAGACCGTGCTCGACCTGGGGAGCGGCACCGGCAAGATCTGCTTCATCGCGGCGCAGGTGGTGGGGCCGCACGGCCGCGTCGTCGGCGTCGACATGACCGACGAGATGCTCGCCCTGGCGCGCCGCGCCGCGCCCGTCGTCGCCGAACGGCTGGGCTACGCCAACGTCGAGTTCCGCCGCGGCCGCATCCAGGACCTGGCGCTCGACCTCGACCTCCTCGACGCCGCCCTCGCCGCGCGCCCGGTGGCGAGCGCCGAAGACCTCTTCCGCGCCCAGGAGCTGGCCGAGACGCTGCGCCGCGAGCAGCCGCTGGTCGGCGACGGCTCGATCGACGTCGTGGTCTCGAACTGCGTCCTCAACCTGGTCGGCGCCGGCGAGAAGCGGCGGCTCTTCGCCGAGATCCACCGCGTGCTGCGACGCGGCGGCCGCGCCGTCGTCTCCGACATCGCCAGCGACGAGCCGGTGCCGCTGCACTTGCAGCAGGACCCGGAGCTGTGGAGCGGCTGCCTCTCCGGCGCGCTCACCGAGGACGGCTTCCTCGCCGCTTTCGAGGCGGCGGGCTTCCACGGCATCCGCGTCCTGGCGCGGCAGGAGGAGCCCTGGCGGACGGTCGAGGGGATCGAGTTCCGCTCGCTCACCGTCGAGGCCTTCACCGGCAAAGCCGGCCCCTGCCGCGAGCGGCGGCAGGCGGTGGTCTACCGCGGGCCGTTCAAGGAGGTGCTCGACGACGACGGCCACCGCCTGGAGCGCGGCAAGCGCGCCGCGGTCTGCGACAAGACCTTCCAGCTCTACCGCCAGGAGCCCTACGCGGGGCTCTTCGACTTCGTCGAGCCGCGCGAGCCGGTGCCGCCCGACGAGGCACCGCCGTTCGATTGCTCGCGCAGCGCGCTGCGCCATCCGCGCGAGACGAAGGGGCTGGACTACGACGCCACGACCGCGGAGGTCCCGTGCTGCGCGCCCGGTACCTGCTGCTAGGCGCGGCAGCCGCCGGCGCGCTGGCCGCAGCCGGCTGCGCCGACGCGCCCGCCCGCGGCGCCGCGGCGGCGGTCCCGGCGCTGCGTGTCAACGGCTCGACGACGGTGCAGCCGGCGGTGGCCGCGGTGGCGGACCTGCTGCGCGCGCAAGACGGCGTGGCCATCACGGTGGACGTGCAGGGCGGGAGCTCGGGCGGCCTCGCGGCGCTCGGCGACGGGCGCGCCGACGTCGCCATGTCCTCGCGCGAGGTGAACGCGACCGACCGGAAGCGCTACCCCGAGACCCGCTTCCACCCGGTGCGGATCGGCGTCGACGCCGTCGCGCTGGTGGTGGCGAAGGACGTCTGGGAGGGCGGCGTGCGCGCCCTCTCGCGCGAGCAGGTGCAGGCGGTCTACGAGGGGCGGGTCGCCAACTGGCGGGCGCTCGGCGGCCCCGACCGCCGGATCGTCTTCTTCAGCAAGGAGCCGGGGCGCGGCACCTGGGAGGTCTTCGCCAAGTGGCTCTACGGCGACGCCGAGAAGGCGCCGCTCGTCACTCACCCCGAGGTGGGGGCGAACGAGGAGGCGCGCACCAAGGTGGCCTCGACCCCCGGCGCCATCGCCCAGCTCTCCGCCGCCTGGGCCGACGGCGAAACCGTCTTCGCGCTCGGCATCGTCGAGGACGGGAAGGCCGTGATGCCGACGCCCGCAGCGGTCGCCGGCGGCTCCTACCCGCTCGTCCGCCCGCTCCTCCTGGTCACCGACGGCCCGCCGCGCGGCAGCGCGAAGCAACTCGTGGACCTCCTCCTCGCGCCGCGCGGCCAGGCGCTGGTCGCGAAGCACGGCTACCTGACGCTCGATCGACTCGCTGGCGGAGAGGACGCCGCGCCCGCACCGTGAGCGCCGTCCTCCCCTTCGCTCGCCCCGCCGCGCTCGCGCGCCGCCTGCCGCGCCGCCCCGAGGGCACTCGCCTCGCCGCCTTCGCGCTGGCCGGGCTCGGCGCCGCCGTCTTCGCCGGCCTCGTCGCCCTCTTCGCGGCGCAGAGCCTGCCGGCTTGGCGCGAGGCCGGGCTCGGCTACCTCGCCGGCACCCGCTGGTTCTACCGCGCGCGGGAGTTCGGCGCCCTGCCGATGGTCTACGGCACGTTCGTGGTCTCGGCCGTGGCGCTGGCGGTGGCGGCGCCGCTCGGTCTCGGCGCCGCGATCTGCACCGCGGAGCTGCTGCCGCGCCGGGCGCGCCTCCTAGTCAAGCTCGCGGTCGAGCTCCTGGCCGCCGTGCCCTCGGTCGTCTACGGCCTCCTCGGCGTCCTCCTGTTGCGCGGCTGGGTGGCGCGCCTGCTGGCGCCCTGGGAGCCGCTCTCCGGCGACACCCTGCTGACCGCCGGGCTCCTCCTCGCGGTGATGGTCCTGCCGACCGTGACGACGCTCGCCGACGACGCCCTGCGCGGCGTGCCGGCCGCGGCGCGCGAGGGGGCGCGCGCCCTCGGGCTCAACCAGAGCGAGGCGATCGTCGCCGTCGTGCTCAGGCAGGCGCGGCCGGGGCTCCTCTCGGCGGTTCTCCTCGGCCTCGGGCGGGCGCTCGGGGAGACGATCGCGGTCTTCCTGATCGTCGGCCGCCAGGACAACCAGTGGCCGGAGCGGCTGCTCTCGTTCGCGCCGCTGGCCGGCGCCGGCCAGACGCTGACCACCAAGCTCGGCAGCTCCGAGGCCTTCATCGCCTACGGCGACCCGCTGCACTGGGGAGCGCTCGTCGGGCTCGGCCTGGTGCTCCTGGTGATGGTCGGCGGCGTCAGCATCGCCGGCGCCTGGCTCGCCGCCGGAGGGCGGGCGCGTGCGTAGGCTGCGCGACCGCGCCTTCCGGCTCGCCGCCGCGCTCTGCGGCGCCGCGGCGCTGGTCCTCTTCGCCGGGCTCGCCGGGGCCATCCTGGTGCGCGGCCTGCCGGCGGTCGACTGGGGGTTCCTGACCCGCGCCGCCGCCGGCGCCGGGACGGCCGGCGGCCTGCGCTACCAGATCCTCGGCACGCTGCTGCTGGTGGCGACCGCCCTCGCCGCGGCGCTGCCCCTGGCGCTCGGGATCGCACTGGTGCGCGCCGTCTACCTGCGCGGCGACCGCGCCCGCCGCCGCCTCGCCGCCGCCCTCTACGCCGGCAACGCCGTGCCGTCGATCCTCTGGGGGCTCGCCGGGCTGATCGTCTTCGGCCGCTGGCTGGGCTGGGGGAAGTCCTGGCTGGCCGGCGGGCTGCTGCTCGGCCTGATGATCCTGCCCACCCTCGCCGCGGCGATCGCCGAGTGCATGGAGGCGCTGCCCGCGCCCTACCTCGAGCAGGCGGCGGCGCTCGGGCTCAGCCGCTCGCAGCGGGTGCGGGCGGTGGTGCTGCCGGGGAGCGTGCGCGGCATCGTCTCGGGGGCGCTCCTCGGCATCGCCCGGGCCGCCGGCGAGACGGCGCCGATCATGCTCACCGCCGCCGTCTTCAGCGGCGCCACGCTCCCCGCCGGCGTGCGCGAGAGCCCGGTCCTCGCCCTCCCCTACCACGTCTTCGTGCTCGCCCAGGACTCCTTCGACCCGGCCGTCGAGCCGCGGCTCTGGGGCGCCGCGGCGGTGCTGCTGGCGCTGGTCGCGGCGCTCGGCCTGCTGGCGCTCCCGGTGCGCCTGATCGCCCACGAGGAGGCGCGCCGTGCTTGAGCCGCTCCCCCGCTCCGCGCCGGTCGCCGTGCCGGGACCGCACCCGCTGCCGGCGCTCGAAGCGCGGCGCCTGACCGTGACCGCCGGAGCGCGCACGATCCTGCGCGGCGTCGACCTCCGGCTCGCGCCGCGGGAGATCCACGCCGTCCTCGGCCCGTCGGGGTCGGGCAAGAGCACGCTGCTGCGCTGCCTGAACCGCCTCGTCGAGCTGACGCCGGGGCTGCGGGTGAGCGGCGACGTGCTCCTCGGCGGCCGCTCGGTCTTCGCCCGCGGCACCGACCCGGACGACCTGCGCGCGCGCGTCGGCTTGCTCTTCCAGCGGCCGGTCGTCTTCCCCGGCTCCATCGCCGCCAACGTCCTCTTCGGCTTGAAGCACGCCGGGCGGCTGCGCCGCCGCGAGGCCGCCGAGCGGCTGGAGCGGGCGCTGCGCGAGGCGGCGCTGTGGGACGAAGTCGCCGACCGTCTCGACCAGCCGGCGGCGCGCCTCTCGGTCGGGCAGCAGCAGCGGCTGGCGTTGGCGCGGGCGCTCGCCGTCGAGCCCGAGGTGCTCCTCCTCGACGAGCCGACGAGCGCCCTCGACCCGCGCTCGACGGCGGCGATCGAGGAGACCATCCTGGCGTTGCGCGCGCGGCACGCGGTGCTCCTCGTCACCCACCGGCCGGAGCAGGCGCGGCGCCTGGCCGACCGCGTCTCCCGCCTCCGCCTTCGCGACGGCGCCGGCGAGCTGGAGGCGGAAGGGTGAGCGCGCTCGCGACCGGCCGCCCGGTGCCGCAGGTCGAGCTGCGCGCCCTCGACACCCTCTGGTTCCAGGTCGGCGGCACGGTCTGCAACCTGGCCTGCACCCACTGCTTCATCTCCTGCTCGCCGACCAACCACACGCACGAATTCATGACCCTGGCGCAGGTCGAGGGCTACCTCGCCGAGGCCGCGGCGCTCGGCGTGCGCGAGTACTACTTCACCGGCGGCGAGCCGTTCCTCAACCCGGAGATGGAGGCGATCCTCGCCTCGACGCTGCGCGTCGGGCCGGCGAGCGTGCTGACCAACGGCCTCCTCCTCGACCCGCGCCGCTGCGCCCGCCTGGCGGCGCTCGCCGAGGCCACGCCCTACTCGCTCGACCTGCGCGTCTCGCTCGACGGCTACGACGCCGAGACGAACGACCCGATCCGCGGCGCCGGCACCTTCGAGCGCATCCTGGAGGGCGTCCGCAACCTGCACGCGGCGGGGCTCAACCCGGTCATCACCGTCACCGAGGTCTGCCGCGACGCCGCGACCGCGGAGGGAAAGGCGCGCTTCTTCGCGCTGCTGCGCGACCTCGGCATCCAGAAGCCGCGCCTCAAGGTCCTGCCGGTCTTCCAGATCGGCGCCGAGGCCGAGCGCGGCGGCGCCTACGCGAGCTGGCAGCGGCTCTCGGACGGCGACGCCCCGGACGGGAGCTGGGACCACCTCCAGTGCAGCGGCTGCCGCATGGCGACCGACCAGGGGGTGTGGGTCTGCCCGATCCTGGTCAACGAGCCGTCGGGGAAGATGGGCGAGACGCTCGCCGACACCCTCGGACCCTTCCCGCTCGCCCATGCCGCCTGCTGGACCTGCCACGTCTACGGCGTGAGCTGCCGGACCTGACGATGGCGCTCACCACGCACCGCGGCCTGGCACCGTGGGGGGAGAGGCTGGTGCCGCTCGGCGACTTCCGCGCCGCGGCGGCGCGGGCCGGCCGCGCGCTGCCGGGGCCCGAGCGCGCCGCGGCCGCCGCTACCTACGCCGCCCCGTTCGCCGATCCCACGCCCGTCGAGGGACCGTTCGCGAAGATCGCCGTCTGCGGCGGCGTCTACAGCAACCACTACGCCCTGGCGGCGCTCCTCGCCGACGTCGCGCGGCGCGGCGCCGAGGCGGTCTACTGCTTGGGCGACCTCGGCGGCTTCGGCCCCTCACCTGAAAAAGTTTGGCCGCTCCTCGAGCGGGGGGGTGTGCGCGCCATCCAGGGCAACTACGAGGAGTCGCTCGCCGCCGGCCGCGAGGACTGTAACTGCGGCTACACCGACCCACGCGACAACCACTTCGCCGAGCTTTCCTACCGCTACACCGAGCGCCACTGCACGGCGGCGTTCAAGGCCTGGATGGGAACGCTGCCGAAGCGCCGGCGGGTGCGGGTCGGCGAGCGCGAGCTCCTCCTGGTCCACGGCTCGCCGCGGCGGGTCAACGAGTTCCTCTTCGCCTCCACTGCGCCGGTGCCGTTCCTGGAGCTGCTGGCGGCGCAGAACCGCTGCGACGCCATCCTCTGCACGCACACCGGCCTGCACTGGCACCGCCGCCTCCCCTCCGGCCGCGACGTCGTCAACGTCGGCGCCCTCGGCCGCCCCGCCAACGACGGACGGACGGAGGTCTGGTACGCGGTGATCTCGGCGCGTGCACGCGAGCCGGCGCTCGACGTCGAGCTCGTGCCGCTGCTCTACGACCACGCCGGGCTCGCCGCCGAGATGCGCGCCGAGCGGCTGCCGGAGGAGTTCGTGGAGACCGTCCTCTCCGGCTGGTGGACCACCTGCCTCGAGATCCTGCCGGCGCGCGAGCGCGCGGCCTCGAGATTCTGAACGACGAGGAGCCGACGATGAGCACGACCACCGCAGCCAAGCCGCACATCGCGATCCTGGGCGCCGGCCCGACCGGCCTCGAAGCGGCGCTCGCCGCCGCCGAGGCGGGCCACCCCTTCACCCTCTACGAGGCGGCGGCGGAACCCGCCGGGCACGTCCGCGCCTGGGGGCACGTCCGGCTCTTCACCCCCTGGTCGCTCAACGTCTCGCCGCGCATGCGCGCCGCGCTCGCGGCGGCCGGCTACGAGGCCCCGGACGGCGACGACTGCCCGACCGGCCGCGAGCTGGCCGAGCGCCTGCTCGCGCCGCTGGCGGCGCTGCCGGCGGTGGCGCAGCGCCTGCGGCTCGGCACGCGCGTCCTCGCCGTCGGCCGCGAAGGGCTCTTGAAGCACGAGGAGATCGCCAACGCGACGCGCGGCGCCACACCCTTCCGGCTGCTCCTCGCCGGCCGCGACGGGCGGGAGTGGGTGGAGCGCGCGGACCTGGTGATCGACGCCACCGGCACCTACGGCCAGCCCAACAGCCTGGGGGACGGCGGTATCCCGGCGCCGGGGGAGCGCAGCCTCGCCGGCGCCGTCCACCGCGCCATCCCCGACCTGGCGCGCGAGGCGGCGGCGTGGGCGGGGAAGACGGTGCTCCTCGCCGGCGCCGGGCACTCGGCGCAGACCGCGGCGCGCGACCTCGCGGCCCTGGCGCGGGAGGCGCCGGGGACGCGGATCGTCTGGGCGCTGCGGCGGCCGGAGCCGGCCTGGGGGAGCCCGGACGGCGACCCGCTGCCCGAGCGCGCCGGGCTGGCGGCGACAGCGGCCGAGCTCGCGGCCGGCGCCTCGCCGGCGCTCCAGGCGCGGCGCGGCGTGGCGGTCGAGGAGCTGGCGCTGGCGGCCGAGGGGCGCGTTTCGGTGCGCCTCCGGAACGGCGGCGGCGAGAGCGTCGTCGTGGACCGCGTCCTCTCACTCACCGGCTCGGTCGGGGACCACTCCCTCTACCGCCAGCTCCAGGTGCACGAGTGCTACGCCACCGCCGCGCCGATGAAGCTCTCGGCCGCTCTCCTCGGCGCCGCCGCCGGCGACTGCCTCGCCCAGACCAGCCACGGCGTCGAGGTGCTGACCAACCCCGAGCCCGGCTTCTTCATCCTCGGCGCCAAGAGCTACGGCCGCAACAACACCTTCCTGATGCGAGTCGGCTGGGAGCAGGTGAGGGAGGTCTTGGGCGCATGAAGTACCGCCCCGCGCCCGAGCCCCCGCCCGGCGAACCGGTGCGCGCGGGGGTGCTGATCGCCAACCTCGGCACCCCCGACGCGCCGACGCCCAAGGCCCTCCGCCGCTACCTGCGGCAGTTCCTGCTCGACCCGCGGGTCATCGAGCTGCCGCGGCCGCTCTGGTGGGCGATCCTCCACTTCGCGGTCCTACCCTTCCGGCCGCGCAAGTCGGCGGCGCTCTACCGCAAGGTGTGGACGCCCGAGGGATCGCCGCTCCTGGTCATCAGCCGGCGGCAGCAGGCGGCGCTGGCGGCAGAGCTGGCGCGGCTGGCCGGCGAGCCCGTGCCGGTCGCCCTCGGCATGCGCTACGGCAACCCATCGCTGCCGGGCGCCCTGCGGGAGCTGGCTGAAAAGGGATGCTCCCGGATCGTGCTGCTGCCGCTCTACCCGCAGTACTCGGCGGTGACCACCGGCTCCACTTTCGATGCCGCCGCCGAGGAGCTGACCCGCTGGCGCTGGGTGCCGGAGCTGCGCACCGTGCACCATTACTTCGACCGGCCGGCCTACGTCGAGGCGCTGGCGGCCTCGGTGCGCGAGGCCTGGCAGCGCGAGCCGCCGGGCGAGCGGCTGCTCTTCTCCTTCCACGGCATCCCGCAGCGCTACGCCGACGCCGGCGACCCCTACCCGCGCCACTGCCGGGAGACGGCGCGCCTCGCCGCCGCGCGGCTGGGGCTGCCGCGCGAGCGCTGGGTGGTTTCCTTCCAGTCGCTCTTCGGCAGGGAGGAGTGGCTCCGGCCCTACACCGACCAGACGATCCGCCAGCTCGCCGCCGACGGCGTGCGCCGCCTCGACGTCGTCTGCCCCGGCTTCTCGGCCGACTGCCTGGAGACGATCGAAGAGATCGACGAGGAGAACCGCGCGGTCTTCCTGGCCGCCGGCGGCGAGCGCTACCGCTACGTCCCGGCGCTCAACGACCGACCCGACCACGTCCGCGCCCTGGCCGAGCTGGCGCTCGAGAGCCTGCACGGCTGGGTCGCACCGGCCGCCGCGCCGGTGCCGGCCGCGGCGCCCGCGCTCTGGTAGATTCCAGCTTCGCTCGAAAGGAGAAACCCCGATGCGTCTCAGCCACCCGCGCGCGGCCCTCTTCGCCGCGCTCGCCGCCATCCTGCCGGCCGCTCCCGCGGCGGCGCAGCAGCCGCAGGTCCAGTTCCCGCGCCTGTCGCCCACCGCCATCGTCACCCAGACGATCGGCGTCACCGAGGTCACGCTCCGCTACAGCCGTCCCGGCGTCAAGGGACGGAAGATCTGGGGCGAGCTGGTGCCGTACGGCGAGGTCTGGCGCACCGGCGCCAACGAGAACACCACGATCAGCTTCTCGACCCCGGTCAAGGTCGAGGGCACCGAGCTGCCGGCCGGCACCTACGGCCTCCAGACCATCCCGGCGCAGGGGGACTGGACGCTGATCCTCTCCAAGGACGCCGACGCCTGGGGCGCCTTCGAGTACAAGCCGGAGAACGACGCCCTGCGCGCCACGGTCAAGCCGCGGCCGTCGGAGCACCCGCACGAGCGGCTGCAGTTCTCCTTCGAGGACCTGACCGACACCTCGGCCGCGGTGGTGCTCGCCTGGGAGAAGCTGGAGGTGCCGTTCAAGCTGGAGATGGACACGCCGAAGCTGGTGCTCGCCAAGGCGAACGAGACGCTGCGCTGGCAGACCCCCTACCAGGCGGCCAACTACTGCCTCGACAACGACACCTGCCTCGAGGAGGCGGAGCGCTGGCTGGCGGCCTCGCTGGCCATGGGCGAGAGCTTCTGGAACCACCGCGCGATGGCGCGCCTGCTGGAGAAGAAGAACGACGCGGCGGGCGCGATCGCCCACGCCGAGAAGGCGCTCGCCGCCGCCAAGGCCGCGGCCAACCCGCCGCCGGCCAACCTCGTCGCCGAGCTCGAGAGCTCGCTGGCGGGCTGGAAATCGAAGGCGTCCGGCAAGTAGCCGGCGCCGCGGGGAAGGAAGGGGCGATCAGGTAGCGGCGAGGGCGCCGGCCGGCGCGTCCGCGCGACGGCCGGCGCCGAGCCAATCCGCCAGCTCCCCCACCCGCTCGAGGCAGGCGAGCGGCTCCAGGCGCTCCAGCTCGGCGCGCGGCTGGGTGCCGCTCGCCACCCCCACCGCCGCCACGCCGGCGCTCCGCGCCATCTGCAGGTCGTGGGTGGTGTCGCCGACCATCAGCGCCTCGTCCTGGCGCGCTCCCAGCTCCTCGAGCAGGTCCCAGAGCATCTGCGGATGCGGCTTCGACGGCGCCTCGTCGGCGGTGCGCGTCGCGTGGAAGCGGCCGGCGAGG
>DASWHY010000611.1:0-2416 GCA_036397955.1 Thermoanaerobaculia bacterium
CAGCCGCAGCGCGTACTGCGACCGCTCCGGACTCCGCAACCGCAATCCCTGCACGCTCGGGACTTCCCCCTCTTGGCTCATGGCCCCCTTATACCCTCACTCCCTCTGAGGGGGCAAAAGTTCACAGGCTCTCAGGATGACGATCGTGAGTTCATCCAGAGCACAACTCAACGATGTCATCCTGAGCGAAGCGCAGCGCAGCAAAGGATCTGGGGGCAGGGAGCCTACATCTTCTTCACAGTGTCTCAGGCGCGGTGCTGGGGGTCGGCCCGGTTTGCGGCGGCGATCAGCGGACCGCTATCCACGATCGCGGTGGATGTCATCCGCCCAGTGTGCCTTCAGCACCTCGTCCAGACGCTCGGCAGGGACCATCTTTGGATCGTGGAACAGTCCAGCCCAGGGGATCTGGTCCGGTGTCTCGCGCGCGCCGGACAGTCCCAGCACGATCGCGTCGCGTACGACCTCGGAGACGCTCGTCCGCCGGCGCCGGGCTTCGGCGTCTACCAGTTCGGCGACGTCGTCAGGCAGCGAGACCGTCGTGCGCTTCATCCGTTGTGCCTCCCCGTGTGCTCGGCACCGTCAGTGCGTGACGACCGGCCGCACCTGGGGCTGGACCTCGGCCGGCGCCGGCTCGCCCAGCGGGCTCGCGGGCTTGAGGGTCTGCTCCTCGAGCCCGAGGATCCCCTCCTCCAGCCACTCGTGGTCGCCGGCGAGGACGCGCAGCGCGGTCTTGTACTTCCGCACGTCGTCGTTGCGCCAGAGGTCGCTGAAGAGGTTGGCGACCTTGCGGCGGGCGCCGCGGCAGAAGAGGTCGGCGAGCTCGACCGCCTTCTCGGCCTCCGGGTGTCCGGCGCGGCGCATCGCGTCGGCGCGCGCCACCGAGGCCGCCATCGCGAAGAGCTCGTTCGCCGCGTCCACCAGCCGGAAGAGGAAGGCCTGCTTGTTCTGGAGCTTCGCCTGGTGGACGACCATGCCGTGGAAGACCTGGCGCGCCAGGCGCCGGCAGTTGCGCTCGACGAAGCGCAGGTGCCCGGCCAGGAGACCGAACTCCGCGTAGCGCGGCCACTGCCCCCAGCCGAGCCAGCGGGTCGGGTACCAGGAGCCGTAGAAGGCGGCCATCTTGGGCAGCTCGGCGAGCTTCTCCTGCAGGCTCTTCTCGGGCTCGATCAGCGCCCCGGCCACCTCCAGGTGCTTGTCCACCGCCTCGCGCGCCATGAAGAGGTGCATGATCTCCGACGACCCCTCGAAGATCTTGTTGATGCGATAGTCGCGCATCATCCGCTCGACCCCGATCGGCGCCTCGCCGCGGCCGGCGAGCGAGGTCTCGGTCTCGTAGCCGCGGCCGCCGCGCACCTGCATCGTGTCGTCGACGATCTCCCAGGTGCGGTCGGTGTTCCACTCCTTGCACGCCGCCGCCTCGAGGCGGATGTCGTAGCCGCCGCGGTCGGTCATCTCGGTGGCGACGTGGGCGATCGCCTCCATGGCGAAGGTCATGGCCGCCATGTTGGCGATCTTGTGCGCCACCGCCTCGTGCTTGCCCACGGGCTTGCCCCACTGCACCCGCTCGCTCGCCCACTTGCGGCAGATCTCGAGGCAGAGCTTGGCGACGCCGACCGAGCCGCTGGGGATCGACAGGCGCCCGTCGTTGAGGGTGGTGAGGGCGATCTTGAGGCCCTTGCCCTGCTCGCCGATCAGGTTCTCGCGCGGCACCCGCACGTCCTTGAACGAGATGACGGCGTTGGCGAGGGCGCGCAGCCCCATGAAGTGGCAGCGGTACTCGACCTTGACCCCCGGCCAGGCGGTCTCGACGACGTAGGCGCTGATCTTCTTCGTCTTGGGGTCGCGCGCCATGACGACGAGGAGCTTGGCGAGCGTGCCGTTGGTGCACCAGAGCTTCTCGCCGTTGAGGATGTAGGCGCTGCCGTCGGCGGTGAGCTCGGCCGAGGTCTGGAGGCGCGCCGGGTCGGAGCCGACCTGCGCCTCGGTGAGGGCGAAGGCGGAGAGCTCGCCCGCGGCGCAGCGCGGCAGGTACTTCTTCTTGAGCTCCTCCGAGCCGAAGAGCTTGAGCGGCTGCGGCACGCCGATCGACTGGTGGGCCGAGAGCAGCGCCATCAAGTTGCCGTCGACGCTGCAGACGAGCTGCATGATGCGCTGATACTCGCCGTTGGTGAAGCCCAGGCCGCCGTACTTCTTGGGGATCTTCATGCCGAAGGCGCCCAGCTTGCGGAAGCCGTCGACGACCGACTCGGGGTATTCGCCGGTGGTGTCGATCTCGACCGGGTCCACGTGGTCGCGCAGGAACTCCTTGAAGGCGCGGTAGAAGGCCGCGAACTCCGGGCGCTCCTCCGCCGGCAGCGGGTAGGGGTGGAGCAGGTCCAGCCGGAAGTTGCCGAGGAACAGCTCGCGCATGAAGCTC
>DASWHY010000612.1:0-2677 GCA_036397955.1 Thermoanaerobaculia bacterium
CGGCCACCTTGGGGTTGTCCTGGAAGAAGCACTGGGTGTTGTCGTTGATGACGATGTCGGCGCCGGCGATCGGCAAGTAGGTGATTCCCTTGAAGGTGCCGCGCAGGTCCTCGTCGAACCAGGGGCCGCCGAGGGCGATGACGCCGCCCTCCTCGCAGTCGAAGTCGCCGTCCAGGACGTCGTCTTGGAAGTCGCTGAAGGTGATGACGTTGAGGTCGTCGAAGTCGCTGAAGGCAGTGTTCACCGTGGTCGTGCCGCCGTAGGTGTACTTGATCGGCGTCGCGGCGTCCGCGTTCCAGGCGTTGAGCCCGGTCTGGAACTGTGCGAACCCGCCGCCGGCGATCCCGGCGAGGCCGTTGACGTGCGCCCGGAAGGCGACGCTGCCGCCGGTGTCGAACTCGAACCAGCGCATGTTCAGCCCCGCGCAAGCCGGGACCGAAGCGGGGCACGCGAGGAGGGTGAACGGCTCCACGGCGCTCCCGGGCGCCGCCGCCGGCAGGTCGACGAAGTAGTCCGCCGGCCGGCGGCGGCCCGCCGCCCGGTCCTCCACCCAGCGGGCGAAGCGGAAGAGGTCGCGCGGACGGTCGGCACGCGCCGCCTCGACCGCCGCCCCCTCGGGGCGCGGGCGCACCTCCTGGAGCTGCGACAGGTCGCGCAGCGCCACCGTCTCGCCGTCCAGCTCGCGGAGGTGGAAGGCGCCGAGGGTCAGATGGAGCACGCGGCGCGCGCCCTGCCGTTCGCCGGTCAGGAAGAGCAGCGCTCGCCCGCCGTCGGCGAAGACGGGAGCGCCCCAGATCATGAGCCCGCGGCCGTCGGCGCGGACGCCGCCGGGCACGCGCACCGCGACGACGGCGTCGTCCGCCCGCCCCTTGACCACGCGCTCGACCGCGAAGAGGTAGTCGGTGACCGGCATGCCGGAGGCGGCCGCCGGGCCGAGCCCGAGGAGCCGCGCCTCGACGACCAGCTCCGCCCGGTCGGCCAGCGCCTCGTCGGCGACCATGACGAAGGTGGTGGCGTGCGCCGGCGCGCCCGCGAGCGCCAGCAGGGTGGTGAGAGAAGAGACGAAAAGCGACAGCTGCCGACCCATACGCCTTGTAACCTCCGCCGTTTCGATGGGGTGATTGCGCTCGGACCGTGGGGCCTTAGCTTACTACAACTTCCGACGGGGGTCGGCGGCGGCGGCGGCGGTGAGCTCGCCGCGCAGCACAGTGACCGCGCGGCCGCCGAGGCGGACGCGGTCGCCGGCCAGGCGCACGTGCATTGCGCCGCCGCGGCGCGAGGCCTGGTAGGCGAGGAGCTCGTCGCGGCCCAGGCGCTCGGCCCAGAAGGGGCCGAGGACGCAATGGGCGTAGCCAGTCACCGGGTCCTCGGCGATCCCGAAGCCGGGGGCGAAGTAGCGGGAGACGAAGTCGAAGGGCGGACCCGCGGCGCGGGCGGTGGCGATGAGGCCGCGCGCCACCCGCACCAGGCCGGTGAGGTCGGGGGCGAGGGCACGCACCGCCGCCTCGTCCGCCAGCTCGACGACGAGGTCCTCCCCCCGGCGCCCCACCCACAGCGCCGCGGCGCCGCCGAGGACGGCCGGGAGCTCCGCCGGCGGACGCGGCTCCGCGGTCGGCGGCAGCGCCGGGAAGTCGAGCTCGATCAGCTCGCCCTGCCGCTCGGCGGTGAGGAGCCCAGAGAGGGTGTGGAAGCGGGCGGTCTCCCCCGCCGGCAGCCGCCCGCTCTCCCAGAGCACGTGCGCCGAGGCGAGCGTGCCGTGGCCGCACAGCTCGATCTCGGTCTCCGGCGTGAACCAGCGCAGGTCCCAGCCGTCCGCCGCGCCCGCCGCCCCGCCGCGCGGCACCAGGAAGGCAGTCTCGGCGAGGTTCATCTCCGCCGCCACCGCCTGCATCCAGCCGGCGTCACGCGGCGCCGCGAGCGGCACCACCGCCGCCGGGTTGCCGGTGAAGGGGCGCTCGGCAAAGGCGTCGACCTGGTAGATCTCGAGGGCCATTGGAGGTTTTCGTTCTATCACGCCCGTGGTACAAACCGCGCCGCCATGAGCGCGCCGCACAGGATCGTCATAGCGGGGGCCGGGGGGATGGGGAGCGCGGTCGGGCTCCTGCTGCGCGAGATGGGGGACGCGCCCTGCGACCTCTGGCTCGGCGACGCCTCCGAGGAGCGCGCCGAGGAGGCCGCGGCCTGGATCCTCGAGGGCTCTTCCCGCCCAGGCACCGTCACCCCGTTCGACCTGCCGCCGACCGGCACCGGCCCGGAGCTGGAGGAAGCGCTCGAGGCCGGCGAGATCCTCCTCGACTGCCTCCCGGGCGACGAAGCGGTGCGGATGGCGCGGCTCGCCCGCCGCCACGACCTGCACTACGCCAACCTGACCGAGCACGTCGCCGCCACCGAGGCGATCCGGCGCGAGATCGCCGCCGGCGCCGCGCGCGGCTTCCTCCTCCAGACCGGCCTCGCGCCGGGGGTGGTCAACGTCCTCGGCAACGGCCTCTTCCGCCGCTTCTGCCGCGAGCACGGCGTCGAGCGCGCCGACTCGCTGACCATGCGCGTCGGCGCGCTGACCGCCAACGCCCAGCCGCCGCACTACTACGCCTTCACCTGGAGCTCGCACGGCGTGGCGACCGAATACGTCAAGGACGCGATCGCGGTGCGCGAGGGCGCGCGCACGACGCTGCCGTCG
>DASWHY010000613.1:0-26764 GCA_036397955.1 Thermoanaerobaculia bacterium
AACGCGGTCACCAGGGCGCCGGCGCGCTCGTAGATGTCGGCGAAGCCGTCGCCCGGCAGCAGCCCCGCGATCCCCGCGAGGACCGCCGCGTTGTTGTTGAGGAAGGGCCGCCAGCGCGCGCCGAGGCTCAGGTCCCAGCCGATCTCTTTGCCGACGGCCGCCTGGAAGAGCGCCAGCTCGAGCGGCTCGGTGCGGTCGAAGCGCAGGTAGTTGGCGGTCGCCACCGCCTTGAGCCGGGGCGTCAGCTCGGCGTCGAGCCCGGCGCTCAGCAGGAGCAGGCCGGGGTTGACGAAGTTGGGCTGTCCCTCGTCCTTGCCGCTCGTCAGGTCGGGCAGCAGGCTGCCGCGGTTGACCAGCGCCACGCCGGTGCCGGCGAGCCGGATGCCGAGCCGGTTCCAGAAGCTGAAGCCGCCGCCGGCGAAGGCCGGGTTGTCGAAGATGGCGTCGAAGCCGCGGGCGTCGCCGTCGCCGGGGTCGCGGTCGCCGGAGGCGTAGAAGACGGCCAGCCGCGGCCGCAGCCAGTCGCGGTCGATCGACAGCTCGAGGGCGGCCATGCCGGCCGCGATGTCCACCGCGCGGCCGGCGAGCGGGTTGAGGCTGTCGTCGCCGAGCACGTAGTAGACGGCGTGGTCGATGTTGAGCCGTCCGACGTGGCCGAAGCTCGCCCAGCCGAGGTAGACCGCCTCGATCGCGTGCGGCGTGAACGCGCCGAGCGGATCGGGGCGGGCGAGGAACCCGTTCTTGTCGAACTCGAAGCTCGGGTCGTCGCGCAGGTAGTGGAGCGAGAGCTCGGCCGTGTAGCCCTTGACCAGGAAGTCCTGGCGGTAGACGTTGGCGACCGCCACCCGCTGGTCGCGCCAGGCGAAGCTGTTGAGGCCGCTGTTGGTGTCCTTCTCCAGGCGCTCGAAGAAGGCCACGTTCCACTGGTCGCGGTTGGCGTGCAGGTTGCCGAAGAGGCGCACGCCGAGGTTGGTGTCGGTGAAGACGAAGCCGCGGAAGTCGCTCGCGAACGGCTGCACGCCGGCGCGGATCGAGACGAAGTCGAAGTTGGGCGAGAGGTCGCGCAGCTTCATCTCGCCGAACAGCTCCTGCAGGGCGAGGAAGCCGCGGGTGCGCTCGGTGCCGTCGCGCACGTCCGGCTTGACCACCGCGTTCTCGCCGACCCGCACGTGGTTGAGGTTGAACACCAGCGTGCCCTTGACCCGCCAGTCGATCGGCCGGAAGGCCGTGTCCCCCTTGAACAGGTCGGCCGAGAAGAGGAGCACCTGGTTGGCGAGGAGCTGCCCCTCCTCGCCGAAGAACTCGATGCTCCCCGGCCGGTCCGCGCTCACCCCGCTCGGCGTGGGGACGTTCCGCCCTTCGAGGAGCGTGTCGGAGACCGCGGTGAGGTTGAGGAAGAGGTCGTTGCCGCGGATCGGGTAGTCCCCCTTCCAGCGGTTCTGGTTGTACGGGTCCCAGCGGCTGCCGCGCACGTTGAGCTCGTAGGGCGGAGGCACGATCCGCCAGCGGTCGGTGAGCTCCTGGAAGTCGTCCGCCGGCCGCTCGCGCGGCGCCGGGGGCGCGGACGGCGGCGCGACGAGCGGGCGGCGCGGCAGCCGGCCGGGAAGCTGGACGATCAGCACCTGGGTGGCGCCGCCGCCGGCGCCGGCGGGGTCGCGGACGGTGGCGCGCACCGTGTAGGTGCCGGCGGCCAGCTGCTGCGGCCAGGCGAGGCTCCAGGCGCCCCCCTCCGCCACCGCGGCGGCGTGGCGGGCCTCGCCGATCGCCACCTCCACCCGCGAGCCGGGCGGCGCGTCGGTGGTGCCGGCGATCGTCACTTGCGGCAGCGCGCTGAAGAGCGGCCGGTCGCCGCCGATGGCGAGGCGGTAGGTCGCCTCTCCGGTCGGCGCCGCGAAGCCGGGAGCGGCGGAGCCGGAGAGCGCGAGCACCGCCAGGGCCGAGCCGACGCGGACCACGGCGCGCATCTAGCCTTCCGGGTTGCGCGGGAACTTGAGGAAGGGCAGGCGCACCCCCGCCACGAACCGCCGGTCCGCCCAGCGATCGCGCGGCGGCAGGAACCCCTCGGCGCCGCGGTACGCCACGTAGTCGTCCTGCTCGACGCCGTCGCCGCTGATCCCCAGGCCGCCGACCAGCGTCGCCCCCTCGTAGAGCGGCACGCTGCCGGCGAAGAAAACGACGCCGTTCTGGTTCGGGTTCGCGGGTTGCGAGCCCTGGGTGCAGGGGCGCATCCAGTCGCGTTCGAAGAGGTCGAAGAAAGGGCCGGGGCCGCTGCCGTCGATCCCCGGCGGATAGAAGGGCTGCGCGCCGAAGCCGATCGTGCGGTTGGTGACCGCCGTCCCCGGCGGCACTCCCGGGAGGTCGGCGGCGCCGGCGCCGCTGGTCCAGACGACGTTGCGCGCCTTCGCCACCGCCACGTCGATCGAGAAGATCGTCGCGTCGGGCATGCGGTAGAGCGCCAGGATGCGACCGTCGCGGTCCCCCACCGCGATCGCCATCCGCGCCCGCGAGCCGAGCGGCAGCCGGATGACGCCGCGGGTGCGCGCGGCGGCGGCGACCGACTGCTGGACGATGCGGGTGACCTCGGCGAGCGAGAGGTCGGGCGGGCCGGCGACCGGCCCGGACAGGTAGCCGTCGGCGGCGCAGGCGCCGTCGGCGGGCGCGATGACACAGCCGCCCGGCGCCGGCACCGCGCCGCAGGCGGAGAAGCCGGGGCCCGCGGCGGTGCCCGGCGGCCGGCTCGTCTGCTTGACGAAGGGGAGGCGGATGCCGTCGATCACCACCACGCCGGGAGGTTTCGGCCGCGGCAGGAAGCCGCGCAGGCGGAGCGCCTCGAGCGCGGCGAACTCGGCGTGGGCAGGAGGCACGCCGGCGACGCCGATCCCCCCGACGAGCACCTCGCCGTGGCGGAAGACCGGCAGCCCGCCGGGGTCCACGGCGCTCTGGTCGCTGTCGAAGACGTCCTCTTTGCCGGTCACCGGCCCGGTGCCGCAGCCGGTCACGACCGGCCACTTGCAGACCCCGCCGGCGAGCGCGCCGGACCAGGGCAGCGTCACCCCGGGGTTCGGGACCACTCCGAGGTCGCAGCCGCGGTTGGTGTTCTCGATGCCGTAGAGCGCGGCGTTCGGAGTGCGCTTGACGCCGGGTGGGAAGTGGACGCCGGAGAGGAAGCGGACGGTGCGCGAGGAGAGCGGCGCCTGGTTGTGGCTGAAGAAGGCGCCGGTGCGGGCGAGGCCGACGGCGCGGTCGTCGTTCGCGGGATCGGCGGCCGGCTGCCGGAAGAGTCCCAGCGGCGTGCCCAGCCGGTCGACGACGGCCACCGTCATCGTGCCGCCGCCGAGAGCACCGGCGGCGGCGAGCAGGAGGCCCTCGACCTCGGCGGCCGCCAGCGCCGGGCCGTCCGCGCACGCAGCCGGCGGCGCGGGCGCCTCGCCGGCGGGTGGGTTCGGGCGCTCCTTACCCGGGCGCAGGCCGGCCAGGCTGCCGCCGGCCAGCACGAGGGCGACCGCCCACCCGGCCGCGCGAACGCTGGCGTCCACCGGCTTGGACTTCATCGGCTCTTCCTTGGCGATCGATTAGAGGGCAGCCCCCTCGGCCTGTCAAACGATCCCGGCCGCGGCGTCCCCTCAGCGCGCGGCACGCCGCACCCCCGGTGTGTGGTAGCGGTGGCAGCTGGCGCAGGTCTCGCGCGCCACGGTCGCCGCGACGCCCGGCGGCGGCTCGCCGCCGCCGTGGCAGCCGCCGCAGGCCGCGATCCCCGGCAGCAGGACGTCGGCGGTGTCGTCGCTGCGCGCGGCTTGAGCGTGGCACGACGTGCACTCGAGGGGCTTCCCGTGCGAGGCGTGACGGAACTCGGCGTGCGGCAGCCAGCCGGCCGGCATGGCGGTCGGCACCGTCGCCGGCTGGACCGGCGCGTCGAGGTCCACCGCGTGGCACTCGGCGCAGATTCGCCGCGCCAGGAGGCCCTGCGCCTGGACCACCTCGAGCGGCACCCCCGGCACGGTGAGCGCGCCGCCGCGGCGGGTCAGCCGCCGCCGCCGCTCGGCCAGCGTGCGCGCCGTGTCCGGCACCTCGCCGTAGGCGCGGTAGAGGAAGGCGGTCACCGCCTCCGCGTCCGCGTGGGGCACCTGGTTCCGGCGGCGCGCCAAGCGGTTGTCGAAGGTCAGGGCGTGGCAGGCCTGGCAGTGGCGCGCGAAATTCACCGGCGCGATGCCGGTCCTGCCCCCCCCGGGCTCGTGACAGCTCGCGCAGCGCAGCTGCACCGGGCCCTCCGCTCGTCCCTGGAGGCCGGGCCGCAGGTGGCGGCGATGGCCGAAGGCGAGCCGCGTCGGATCGCCGCGCCGGGCGGCCGGGTGCGAGAGCGGCAGCCGGCGCCCGCCGGCGAGCGCGAGCGCGAACTCGGGGTGGTCGACGCCGAACTGTGTCGCCCGCGCCGCGAAACGCGGCGTGCCGAGCGTCCGCAGGTCGCGATGGCAGGGGACGCAGGCGGCCTGCTCGGCGGCGGGCTCGAGCCAACGGACGGTCCCGTGCTCGGCGTGGCAGCTCCCGCACGGCGGGTCGACGACCCGGCCGGCCTGGTGCGCGCTCGCCGGATGGCAGCCGGCCGCGGCGCAGCTCGTGGCGGTCGGGCCGCGCCAGGGGGTGTGGCAGGTGAAGCAGCCCTGCGGGCCGATGCCGGCCTGGCGGACGTGCTTCGGCTGCAGCGGGCCGGGCTGGAAGAGCCGCAGCCAGCCGAGCCGCGGGATCGCCAGCACGGCGCCGACGGTGAGCGCGGTCAGCAGCAGGACGAGGGAGGCCTTGGTGAGGAGCGGGCGCCGGAGCCGGTAGCGGGCCAGGAAGTCCACCGCGGGGGCCTGGAGGACCGCGACCGGCAGGATGCCGGAAGCGGTCACGTCGGCGGCCGCCGGCGTCGCCTCGTCCGCGATCCGCAGCCGCAGCGCGCCGTCCGCCGCGGTCCCCTCGACGCGGATCCGCGCCCGCCCGATGCCGATCGTGTCCCCGGGAACCAGGGGGGCGCTGCCGACGCGCTGGCCGTTGAGATAGGTGCCGGTGACGCTGTTGCGGTCGGTGAGCAGCCAGGCCTCGCCGCGCCGCTCGATCGCGGCATGCTCGAAGTCCACCGCCGCGTCGTCGAAGCGCAGCTCGGCGTTGGTGCCGCGGCCGATGCGCAACCGGTCGCCCCCGACCGGGGTGAGCACCGTCTCGGCGTCGGACAGGCGCTCGAGCAGGTAGGCCACGGCGGCGTCAGAAGGGGGAGGAGTAGAGGAGGGCGCCGACCAAGTGGGCGGCGACAAGGACGACGAGCACGACCGAGAAGGGCAGGTGCACCCAGAGCCAGACGTCCAGCAGGTTGCGGTAGCGCTGCTGGGCGGCGAGCCGCCGGTGCAGCTCCTGGTGCTGGCGGTAGAGGACCAGGAGCTGGCGCAGGTCCGCCTGCTCGGCGGCATCGACGCGCCCGAGGTGCGCCCGCGACAGGGCCGCCGGGTCGAGCGGCCGGAAGCCGCCGCGCCAGAGCAGCCGCCAGCCCGCGAGCCGCCGCGGCAGCGACCTCGCGACCAGCCCGCGGTAGACCCGCTGCAGCGCCGCCGACTTGCCCGAGGCGAGCCGCGCCATCGAGCGCGCGAGCTGGTCGAGCTGCCCGGCGATCTCCTCCGGCGTCGCGTCCCCCTCCAGGGGCGTGAGCTGGCGGGGCACCGTCGTGTAGAGCAGGGCGCCGGCGAGGCCGGAGACGGCGACGACCGCGAGCGCGGCGAAGGCGGCGACCGCCACCCGGTCCTGGAAGCGGAAGCCGCTGTGGAAGAGGACGACGAAGACGGAGAGCAGGCCCAGGTAGACGTGCACGTGGAGCCAGGTCTCGAGCCTGCCCCAGGTGCTGCGGTAGGAGCGCTTGCGCACCCCGAACCAGAGCAGCGCCAGGATGGCGAGGAGCCCGAGGACGCCGTAGGCGAGGCCGATGGGCGAGCCGCCGCGGAGGGGCTCGGGGCTCTCCCTGCCGGCGTACCAGTAGGCGGCGGCGAGGGCGGCCAGCGCCACCAGCGAGCGGCGGCGCCAGCGCG
Source organism: Thermoanaerobaculia bacterium (assembly GCA_036397955.1). Taxonomy (GTDB): domain Bacteria; phylum Acidobacteriota; class Thermoanaerobaculia; order Multivoradales; family UBA5704; genus DASUNQ01. Next base: position 6,054 of record DASWHY010000613.1, read on the forward strand.
CGCTCTCGCGCGTCGCCAGCAGCATCAGAGCGCCCCCTCCCGCACCACGATCTCGGCCAGCCGCTGCTGGTACTCGTCGGGCTCCAGCCGGATCGCGGCGCCGGTCGGGCAGCTGCGCACGCAGGCGGGGCCGCCGGCGATCCCGCGGCAGAGGTCGCACTTGACCGCCACCGTCTGCCCGCTGTCCACCGGCGCCGCCGGCGAGCCGACGTCGAGCAGCGTCTTGACCCAGCCGACGAGCGCGCGGTCGGCCTTGGGGTGGACCATGAAGATGTTGCCGTAGGGGCAGTTCTCCGCGCACTTGCCGCAGCCGATGCAGTTGCTCTTGATGTAGACCTCGCCGTGCGGGTCGCGGGCAATGGCGTCCGGCGGGCAGTCGGTCATGCACAGCGGGTTCTCGCACTGCCAGCAGGAGTTGGGCGCGAGCAGGTTGTAGAACTTGATGCCCTGCAGCACCAGCCGCGTCTGCCCGTCCTCGTGCACCCCCTCGCAGGCGTCGATGCAGTTGCCGCAGCGCACGCACTTGTGCTCGTCGATGAACAGCGCCTGGGTGCCCATGACGACCTCGGTGCGGATGAGGTCCGAGAGCACGCTGCCGGCCGCCGGCATCGCCTCGGCCACCAGCGAGGTGACCCGCCACTCCTCCAGCTTGGCGAGCAGCCCGGCGCGGAGCTGCGGCCGGGCGGCGAGGAAGCGGTCGAAGTCCGCCTTGGCGAGCTTGATCAGCTCGCAGGGGAAGATCGTCGTCACCGTGGCGGTGCGGGTGGCGCCGTCGCGCAGCGCGGTCTCGCCGAAGGAGTTGCCGGCGACGAGATAGGCGAGGACCCTCTCCTGCCCGCCGGAGCGCTGCGAGATCTTGAGCTGGCCGCTGCGGATCAGGTAGAAGGCGTCGCCCGGGTCCCCCTCGCGGAACAGGACCTGGCCCTTGTCCAGCCGCTCCAGACCCGCCATGGCGGCCAGCTCGCGGAGCAGGTCCGCCGCCAGGTCGGGGAAGAGGTAGCCCTGGAAGGCGCGCACCAGGAAGGCCTGGTCGACCATCGCCTTGACGCTGGGGTTGGTCGCCATCAGCTTGAGCATCGCCTTGCGCGGCACTTCGATCAGCCGCACGGCGCCGCGCGCGGCGGCGGTGGCGTTGCGGCGCCGCCCCGAGATCAGGCTCATCTCGCCGAAGAAGTCACTGGCCCCCAGGGTGGCGACGCGGCGCTCGCTTCCGGCCTCGGAGCGGGCGGTGATCTCCACCGCCCCCGCGGCCACGATCAGGAAGGTGTCGCTGTAGTCGTTCTGGCGCAGGATGACCTCGCCGTCCCGGTACTCCCTGACCTCGGCCGAGAGGAAGACCTCGCGCAGGTGCTCGTCGTCGGCCGCGCCGAGGACCGGGACCTGCTCTTGGATCTGCTCGATGCGCCGGCGCACCGCGCCGCGCCACCAGGGCAGCCGCGCCGCGAGCACCTCCTCGTCGGCCGGCACCACGACACGGCCGAGGAGGTGCTCGATCACTTCGAAGCCCTGGTTGATGCCCAGCTTGATGAGGTCGCGCCCGGTGACCGCGCCGATGAGGAAGAGCCCGGGCAGGCTCGACTCGTAGACCGGCGACAGGACCGGCTTGGCCTCGCGTCCCTCGCCGGCGAAGCGGACGCCGCAGCCTTCGAGCAGCGCCCGCGGCGCCGTGGCGCCGATCTTCACGATCACCCGGTCGGCGGGCACCCGCAGCTCCCCCTCGGGGGCCTTGAGCACCGCCACGCCGGGCTCGAAGGCGAGCGGCGCGCTGCTGAAGTGGATGCGCAGCTGGCCGGTCGCCTGCCGCTGCAGGATCTCGCGCTCGAGGCTCTCCTTGGCGCGCAGGATCTCCGGCGTGCGCACCACCAGGCCGACCCGGTTGGCGCCGGTGAGGGCCAGCGCCACCTCGAGCGCCGAGTCGCCGGCGCCGACGACGAGGATGTCGCGGTCGCTGAACTCGTCCGGGTCGACGAGGCGGGTGCTGACGTGGAGCAGGTCCTCGCCGGGGACGCCGAGCCGCCGCGGGTTGCCCTGAGTGCCGAGGGCGAGGACCACGCGCGGCGCCGCGTACTCGTCGCCGGCGCCGGTCCGCACCAGGAACCCCTCGCCGTCGCGTTCGAGGCCGCTCATCTCGCGCCCGAAGTGGACGTTGAGGCCGTTGCCGCGGACGAAGGCCTGCCACTGGCCGAGCACGGACTCGCGCGGCCCCGCGGCGAAGGCGAGCTCGCTGCGCAGCGGCACCGCCGCCGGCTCGGCCATGACGGGCTTGCGCTTCTGGTAGCAGTGGATGGTGTCGGCGAGGTGGTCCGTGCGCTCGAGGACCACGTAGTCCATGCCGTTCGCCTGGGCGTGCCCCGCCGCCGAGAGGCCGGCGGGGCCGGAGCCGACGATCACCAGGTCGAACGAGTGCCGCGTCATGCCGGACCTCGGCTGCTCACCCGCGGCACGAGCCGGACCGCGGCACTGCGCCGGATCCGCGGCGGGCGTCTCGTCGTTGTCGTGCTGCCGCAGATCCTATAACGGGCTGGGTGAATGACGTCACGGCAGGAAGCGAGCCAGATCAGGCTCGCAGGCCCCGGTGGCTTGGCCTCCAGGGCCTGCGCTTGGTTTATGATTCGCTCGGCATGGCTGGCAGAAGAAGGAAGCCGACCGTACCTCCGCTCCCCCCCAAGACCGAACCGGAGCCGGAAGCCGGAGCACAGGCGGTAAGCTCCCCCTTCCCGATCGTCGGCGTCGGCGCCTCGGCCGGCGGGCTCGAGGCCTTCACCCAGCTGCTCCAGGCGCTGCCGGTGGACACCGGCATGGGGTTCGTGCTGGTGCAGCACCTCGCCCCCGAGCGCGACAGCCTGTTGGCGGAGATCCTGTCGCGGGCGACCGCGCTGCCGGTGACGGAGGTCGAGGACGAGGCGCGGGTCGAGCCGGACCACGTCTACGTCCTCCCGCCCGACCGCAACATGACCATCTCCGGCGGGGCGTTGCAGCTCCTGCCGCGGAAGGAAGCCCGCGGCCAGCACCGGCCGATCGACGTCTTCCTGCGCTCCCTGGCCGAGGACCAGGGCCACAGGGCGATCGGCGTCGTCCTCTCCGGCACCGCCAACGACGGCACCCTGGGCCTGCAGGAGATCAAGGCCGCGGGCGGGATCACCTTCGCCCAGGACGACACCGCCCAGCAGACCAGCATGCCGCGCAGCGCCGTCGCCGCCGGCTGCGTCGACTTCGTGCTCCCCCCGGAAGGGATCGCCCGGGAGCTCGCCGGCATCGCCCGGCACCCCTCGATCGCACCGGCGGCGGCGGCCAGGGCGCGGAGCAAAGCGCCCGCGGGCGAGCCGGATCTCGCCGGGATCCTCGAGCTGGTGCGCAGGGGCACGGGGGTCGATTTCAGCGAGTACAAAACGAGCACCGTCCACCGCCGCGTCACCCGCCGCATGGTCCTGCACAAGCTGGAGGGGTTGAAGGACTACGCGCGCCTGCTGCGCAAGGACGCCGGGGAAGTTGAGGCCCTCCGCCAGGACCTCCTGATCAACGTCACCAGCTTCTTCCGCAACCCGGAGACCTTCGAGGCGCTCAAGGCGAGGGTCCTGACGAAGCTGTTCAAGGACCGCCCGCGGCACGACCCGCTCCGCGTCTGGGTGCCGGGCTGCTCGACCGGCGAGGAGGCCTACTCCCTCGCCATCCTCTGCGCCGAGCTCAACGCGGCCAGGGGCGGCCATCGCCCGGTGCAGATCTTCGCCACCGACCTGAGCGCCGCGGGCATCGACAAGGCCCGCGCGGGCGTTTACCCGAAGAGCATCGCGCACGACGTCTCGTCGCAGCGGCTGCGCCGCTTCTTCGCCGAGGTGGACGGCCACTACCGGGTCGGCAAGCCGATCCGCGACCTGTGCGTGTTCGCCCGGCACAACCTGCTGACCGACCCGCCCTTCTCCCAGATCGACCTCATCAGCTGCCGCAACCTGCTCATCTATCTCGAGCCCTCGGCGCAGCAGCGGATCCTGCCGCTCCTGCACTACGCCTTGAAGCCGGCCGGTTTCCTGGCGCTGGGGAGCTCGGAGACGATCGGCTCCTACCGCGACCTGTTCGAGGTCGAGGACGTCAGGCACAAGCTCTTCGCCAAGAAGCCCGGCAGCCACCGGGTGGCCCTCGGCCGCGCCGCCGGCCCGCCCCGTGCGGGTCCGGAGGAGCTCGGCCACGCCCCGGGCCGCCCGCCGCAGGCGGCGGCGGGGACCGAAGCGCAGAAGGAGGTCGATCGCATACTCCTGGCGCGCTTCGCCCCGCCGGGCGTGCTGGTGAACGCCGACCTCGAGATCGTGCAGTTCCGCGGCGACACCGGGCCATACCTGGCGCCGGCACCGGGCAAGGCCAGCCTCCACCTGTTCAAGATGACCCGGCAGAGCTTGCTCGCCGGGCTGCGGGTCGCGCTCAACCGGGCCAGGAAGGACGGGGCCCCAGTGCGCGAGTCGGGGCTCTCGGTCGAGTCAGACGACGGGACCCGCGAGGTCGATCTCGAGGTGATCCCGGTGCGCGGGACGTCGGCGGCGGCAGGCGGCTTCCTGGTCCTGTTCGAGGAGGCCGTCCCTTCCCCGCGGACCCCTCTGCCGCGCGGCAAGACGGGCCGGGGCAAGGCCCCGCGGCCCGCGGCCCGGCCTGCCGCGGCGCGCGAGGACGAGGCCGACCGGCAGAACGCCCGGTTGACGCAGGAGCTGGCTGCCACCCGCGAGTACCTGCAGTCGCTCATCGAGCAGCAGGAGGCCGCCAACGAGGAGCTGCAGTCCGCCAACGAGGAGGCGCAGTCGGCCAACGAGGAGCTGCAGAGCGTCAACGAGGAGCTGGAGACCTCGAAGGAGGAGATCCAGTCGAGCAACGAGGAGCTGGCGACAATCAACGACGAGCTGCAGGACAGGAACCTCGAGCTCGGCCAGCTCAACAACGACCTGCTCAACCTCCTCGACAGCGTCCAGATGGCGATCGTCGTGCTGGGACCGGGCTTGCGCGTCCGGCGCTTTACGCCGCAGGCGGGGAAGATCTTCAACCTGGTTCCCGCCGACGTCGGCCGGCCGATCGGCGACGTCAGGCTCGGCCTGAGCATCCCCGACCTGGAGCCGCTGCTGGCGGAGGTGGTCGACGCGGTCAGCGTCATCGAGCGCGAGGTCCAGGACCGGGGAGGGCGCTGGCACTCGCTGCGCATCCGGCCCTACCGGACCCTGGAGAACAAGTTCGACGGCGCGGTCATCCTGCTCGTCGACGTAGACACTCTGCGGCGCGCCCGCGCCTTCGCCGAGAGCATCGTCGCCTCGGTGCGCGAGCCGCTGCTGGTGCTGGACGGCGACCTGTGCGTGCAGAGCGCGAGCCCGTCCTTCTACGACACGTTCCGGGTGACCCCCGGCGAGACGGAGGGCAGGCGCCTCTACGAGATCGGCAACGGCCAGTGGCAGACCCCGGCGCTGCGCCGGCTGCTGGAGGAGGTCCTGCCCGAGCAGAGCTCCTTCGACCACTTCGAGATGGAATGGGAGTTCGAGGAGATCGGCCGCAAGATCATGCTGCTCAACGGCCGGCAGCTGGTCCAGGAGATCGGCGAGAAACCGCGGATCCTGCTCGCCTTCGAGGACGTCACCGCACGGCGGCAAATGGAAGAGACCCTGCGCCAGCGCGTCGGGGACCTGACCGTGGCCGACCGCAGCAAGAACGAGTTCCTGGCTCTGCTGGCGCACGAGCTGCGCAACCCCCTGGCGCCGCTGCGCAACGCGATGCAGGTGCTGGAGATCCCCGGCGTCGACCGCGCCACGGTCGAGCGGGCGCAGCAGATGATGCGCCGCCAGGTGCAGAACATGGCGCGGCTGATCGACGACCTCCTCGACGTCTCCCGCATCACCCAGGGCAAGGTCCATCTGCGCAAGGAGCCGGTGGCGCTGGCGGCCGCGCTGGCGGGGGCTGTGGAGATCGTCCGGCACCAGGTCGAGACGCGCCGGCAGGAGCTGTCGCTGGCGCTGCCGCGCGAGCCGGTCGAGCTCGACGCCGATCCCACCCGTCTGGAGCAGATCTTCGGGAACCTCCTGGCCAACGCCTCGAAGTTCACTCCCGAAGGCGGCCACCTCTGGATCACCGCCGAGCCGGCGGATGGAGACGATGGGGGCGCCCGCGAGGTCTCCGTGCGCATCCGCGACGACGGCATCGGCATGGCCCCGGAGACGCTGCCGCGCGTCTTCGACCTCTTCATGCAGGGGGACCGCTCGCTCGAGCGAGCGCGCGGCGGACTGGGGATCGGCCTGACGCTGGTGCGCCGCTTGGTCGAGCTGCACGGCGGCCGGGTCGAAGCTCACAGCGCGGGACCGGGAGAGGGCAGCGAGTTCGTGGTGCGCCTGCCGGCCCTGCCGGCCGGAGACGCGAAGGCGGAGGGGCGCGGCGGCGGCGAGGACAGCCCCGTCGCCGATGCGGCGCGCCCTCCTGTCGCCGCGGCGCCGCGCCGGATCCTGGTGGTGGACGACAGCGTGGATGCGGCCGAGAGCTTGGCCATCCTCCTGCGCCTGCAGGGGCACGACGTGCGGGAAGCGTACGACGGTCTCACGGCGCTGGCGGCGGCCGCCAAGTTCCATCCCGAGGTCGTGCTGCTCGACATCGGCCTGCCCGGGCTGGACGGCTACGAGGTCGCCCGCCGGCTGCGCCGGCGGCGCCGGATGGCGAAGGCGCTGCTCGTGGCATTGACCGGTTATGGACAGGAGGAGGACCGGCACCGGGCCCTCGAGGCCGGCTTCGACCACCACCTCATCAAGCCGGTCATTCCCCAGGCCGTCTACGAGCTGGTCGCCAGTTCCCGGCCCGTCACCGGATAGCCGGCGCCGCCGCTGCGTCCCGGTGCGGGCTTCTCTGTTGTTGTCGTGCTGTTTTGGATTTCTACAGCCGCTGGCGGCCGCCTGAGGGGCCGCGTCACCCCGCCCGCTGCGCGCTCGCGGTCCCGGTCGTCCACGGCGCGCTCCGCGAGCCGGCGTCGGCGACCGGCACGGGCGGGAGCGGCGGGCGCTCGGGCGGGCGGGCCTCGGAGGCGGCGCCCTTGGTCGTGCCCTCGCCCGTCGCCGACGGCTCGGGGGCGTCGCCCAGCGAGCCGACGAGCAGCCAGATGAGCAGGGCCAGCGCCAGCAGGCCGAGGAGCCAGGGCCAGGGGTTGGTCCGCCGGCGCGCCACGTGGATCTCGGTCATGGTGTCCTCCGGTTCCGGGCTGACGGTGCCGGCCCGCCGCGCGGGCCTTGGTGGGGAGGACCGTCCCCGGCCCCGCGCTCTGCAAGGACCGGGCCGGGAACGAGGACGCGGTGGGCGATGATCCGCTGCTGCAGCCCCCGCAGCTGGAGCTCGCCGAGCGGCTCGGTGGGAAAAGCGCCGGCCAGCAGGCGATGGGTCTCGGGCCCGAGCACGATGTCGCCGGGGCGCGCGACGAGGGCCTCGAGGCGCGAGGCGACGTTGACGGTGTTGCCGAGCACCGTGTAATCGACCCGCCGGCTGCTGCCGATGTCGCCGACCACCACCGGCCCGCTGTTGATGCCGATGCGGGCGAGGTACGGCGGCTGACCGAGCGCCGCCCGCTCGGCGTTCCACTCCGCCAGCGCCTCCCGCAGGCGCACCGCGGCGCGCACCGCGCGCACGGCGTGGTCCGCCTGCGGCACCGGGGCGCCGAAAAAGGCCATGACGCAGTCGCCGATGAACTTGTCGAGAGTGCCGCCGGCGGTGAAGACGGCGTCCACCGCACGGTTGAAGTAGGCGTCGAGCAGCTCGGCCACCTCCTCTGGCGGGGCGTGCTCGGCGAACGGGGTGAAGCCGGCGAGGTCGGCGAAGAGGACCGTCGCCTGCGCCACCCGCAGCCGCCGACTCGCGTCCCCCTCGGCGCCGGCGCGCAGCGCCTCCTCGATCACCGCCGGCGAGTGGTAGCGCTCCAGCCGGCTCCGCACCTGGCGCTCGAACTCCGCCTGCCGGGCGTAGCGCAGCCGCTCGATCGCCACCGCGGCGTAGTTGGCGAGCGCGGTCAGGAAATCGAGGTCGCGCTCGGTGAAGGCGCCGACCTGGAAGGGGGAATCGACCTGGACGACGCCGATGATCCGCTCCTCCGACCAGAGCGGCGCGCACATGGCGGCACGGATCTGGTGGATGCGGACCGACTCGCCGCCCGCCAGGCGCGCGTCGGCCTGGGCGTCGTGGGTGACGAGGGCCACCCGCTCGCTCATCACGGCCTGCAGCATGGTGCGCGAGACCGGCACCTCGCCCTCCGGCCGGAACTCGCGCCGCCCCTTGCTGCGCGCCAGCTCGCAGACCAGCTCGCCCCCCGCCTCCTCGTCGCACAGCAGGATGAAGCCGCGGTCCACCGGCAGCGCCTCGAAGGCGAGGTCGAGGACCTGGTCGAGCACCTCGTCGACGGCGTCGGAGGCGAGGAGGAGCCGCGCCAGCCGGGTCATGTAGCCGAAGATGCGGTTCTCGTAGGCCTGGTCGAGCGCCTGGCGCTTCTCGAAGTCGGCGAGCGGCCGGACGAGCGTGGCGTTGACGAGAGGGGCGACGGCGGTCGGCGGCTCGGCCGGTGGCGGCAGCGGCGGCCGGGCCGGGGCGGGGGCGGAGAGCTCGACGGCGAACTCGAAGACCCCGACGGTCAGCCGGTCCCCGGGGTGGAGCGGCGCCCGCTGCACCGGCAGGCGGTTGACTTGCACGCCGTTGGTGCTCCGGGCGTCCTCCACCACCCAGCCGTCGCCGGCGCGGCGGAGGTCGGCGTGGTGGCGGGAGACCGAGCTGTCGGGGAGGACGAGGTCGTTGTCGGCGCCGCGCCCGAGCCGCAGGTCGCGCACCAACGGCACGACCCGCTCTTGCCCCTCGAGGACGAAACGGAGACGCAGCATGGATCCCGAGAAGGGAGATCATAGCCCTCGTCGTTCGCATGCCGCAGCTCCGGGCTTGACGGACGCTGCGAGTCTCCTTACCGTTGGACCCATGTCAAACGAAGAGCTTACGCAGCGGGCGCTGGCACTGCCGCTTGCGGTCCGGGTCGAGCTGGCGCAAGCCCTGTGGGAGAGCACTGAGGGCCCCGATGCCGGCGCTACCGACGAGGACCGAGAAGCCATTCCGCTCGCCAGGGCGCGGGATTCGGCGCTGGCCACCGGGCGTGTCGAAGGCCGTACCCACGAGCAAGTGATGGAGTCTGCCCGCCGCCCTCTCGGATGAGGTTGATCTACCACCCGGACGCCGAGAAGGAGCTCGTCGAGGCGGTCCGGTTCTACGAACAAAAGGTCCCGGGACTCGGCGACCTCAAGCACCACAGTCGCCACCCGAGCTATTGGCGGTATCGCCTCGACGAATAGCGAGGAGGGTCCCGAGCTGGTCGTAAGAAGAGGAAGCGCACGGCTGCGGCGGCGGCGCGGCGGGGTCGCCCTGACGGGCCTCCTGCTCACCCTGCCCGCCTTGGGCGCGCCGCCCGAGAGCGGCCGGACCTTCCAGGCGCCGGGCGCCACGATCTACTACGAGGTCCGCGGCGGCGGCGCGGGGAGGCCGCTCTTCGTCGCCAACGGCGGGCCGGGGTTCGACCACGTCTACCTCCACGTCTCGGACGTCTGGGACCGGCTCGCCGCGACGCGACCGGTCGTCTTCTGGGACCAGCGCGGCAACGGGCGCTCGCCCGAGCTGGCGCCGGGCCAGTCCTGCACGATGGCCGATCAGATCGCCGATCTCGAGGCGCTGCGGGCTCACCTCGGCTACGAGACGATCGACCTGCTGGGCCACTCCTACGGCGGCATGCTGGCGATGGCCTACGCGGCCCGCCACCCACAGCACATCGCGCACCTCGTCCTCTGCGACTCCGGCGCCCCGAAGTTCGCGGAGACCCAGTTCCTCTTCGACGAGATCTACCCCGAGACCAGCGAGCGGCAGCGCGCCTGGGCGTTCGGCGAGTACCTGGGCGACGAGGCCGCCATCGCAGCCAGCCTCCAGGAGTACATGACGATGCTCTGCCTCTCGCCCGAAAAGCGGGACGCCTTCGTCGCCGCCTCGTCGGGATTCGACTACACCCACGCGGTCAACCAGGCGCTGCACGCCGACTTCGCGCGCTACGACCTGGGCCCCGAGCTGCCCAAGTTCCGCTTCCCCACCCTGGTCGTCACCGGCCGCTACGACTTCAACGTCGCCCCCGCGGTGGCGTACCGCATCCACCAGGCGATCCCGGGCTCGCGCTTCGTCGTCTTCGAGCGCAGCGGCCACCTGCCGTTCTTCGAGGAGCCGGAAGAGTTCCGGCGCCGGCTCGAAGAGTTCCTCGCCGCGCGCTAGCTCGATCCCCCCGCCCGCGGTGTCTAACCTCCTGGAGAGAAAGGAGGCCGTCATGCGCGGCGCCAACGTAGCGCTCGTCGTCGTCCTGGTGGGGTCGGTCGTGGGGTCCGGCGGCGCCGCCGAGGCCTGCTCCTGCGTCTGGGCGCTGGGGAACGGCCAGCCGTGCGAGATGTTCCACGAGGGCGCGCTGGTGTTCCTGGGGCACACGGTCGGGGAGCCGGTCGAGCGGCAGCGCACCCAGTGGCCGGAGCGGGTGTACACCTTCGCCGTCGAGGAGGCGTTCTGGGGCGTCGAGGGGACGACCGTCGAGGTCCTGAGCGGTATGGGCGGCGGCGACTGCGGCATCGAGTTCGCGGCCGGCGAGAGCTACTTCGTCCACGCCTGGCACCGGCAGTACGACGGCGCGGTCTACGCCGGGCTCTGCGGCGGCACGACCCGGGCGTCGGCCGCCCGCGACGAGCTCCGCTACGCCCGCCGGCGGCTGGCCGGGGAGCCGGTGACCGCGCTCTACGGCCGGGTGGTGCGGAAGACCCTCGAGCAGGAGGAGTGGGAAGCGGGGACGGGGCTCCCCGGCGTGCGGATCGCGGTCGCCGGCCCCGGCGGGCAGCGGCGCGCGACGTCCACCGGCGCCGGGGGCCTCTTCGTGCTCGTCGGGCCGCTCCCGGGCGAGCTCACCGTCTCCGCCGCCATCCCGGGCGGCGCCGGCCGGCCGATCCAGGAGCAGGTCGAGGTCCCGGTGGACGGCTGCACCGGCGTCGAGCTCGTCGTCCGCGAATGATCGGGCGCCTAGCGCGCGGGTCTGTCCCCCGCCGGGGGGGAGAGCGCCTCCAGCACCTCGTACCCCCGCGCCAGCGACAGCTCGCCGCGGGCGAAGAGGGCGGAGAAGGCTTCGACGACGGCGGGGCTGAACTGCGTCCCGGACTGGGCGGCGATCTCGGCCGCCGCCTCGTCCGGCGCGATCCCGGCGCGGTAGGGGCGGCTGGTGGTCATGGCGTCGAAGGTGTCGGCGACGGCGATGATCTTGGCGGCGAGCGGGATCTCCTCCCCGGCCAGGCCGTCCGGGTAGCCGTTGCCGTCCACCCGCTCGTGGTGGCTGCGCACCCCCGGCAGCACGTGGCGCAGGTTGCGCAGCCGGCCGACGATCTCCGACCCCACCGCCGGGTGCTTCCTCATCACCTCGGCCTCGAGGTCGTCGAGCGGCGCCGGCTTGCCGAGGATCGCGTCGGGCACCGCGATCTTGCCGATGTCGTGGAGGGTCGCCGCGTACTTGAGCTCCTCGAGCGTCTCGCGGTCGAGCCCCAGCTCGCGGCCGAGCAGCACCGCGTAGGCCGCGACGCGCCGGAAGTGGCCGCCGGTGTAGGGGTCCCGCTTCTCCACGAACTCGGCCAGGATGGTCACGGTGTCGAGGAACTGCTGGCGCTGCGCCGCGTGCAGGCGCGCGTTCTGGAGCGGGTTGGCGAGGAGGCCGGCGAAGAGGTCCATGCGGCGGAGGTCCTCGCCGTCGAAGCCCTCGCGCCCGACCGGGTTCAGGAGCTGGAGGACGCCGATCACCGTCCCGCGCGCCACCAGCGGCACGGCGAGCAGCGCGCGGGTGCGGAAGGAGCCGCCGGCGTCGCCGCGCCAGCGCGGGTCGGCGGCGACGTCGTTGACCGCCTCGGCGACGCCGGAGCGGGCGACGGAGCCGACGATCCCCTCCCCCAGCGGCACGCGCAGCCCCTTGATCTCCCCCGCCGCAAGGCCGCGCACGACGCGGAAGAAGAGCTCGCCGCGCTCCTCGTCGAGCTCCCAGATCGAGCTGGTCTCAGCCTGGCAGAGCTGCTCGGCCTCCTCCAGCGCCATCTCCAGCACCCGCTCGAGCTGGAGCGTCTCCGCCAGCTTGGCGCCGATCTCCAGCATCTTCTCGGCCTCGGCCAGGCGGTGCGCGCCGCCGTCGAGCGGCGGCCCGGCCGCGCCGCCGAGACCGTCGAGCGTGATCACGCCGAGAGCCCTTCGAGGTCGTGGAGGAGGTCGGCGACCGTCGGGTAGCGCGCCGCGGGGTCCTTCTGCAGGCAGCGCAGGATCGCCGCCTCCAGCCGCGGCGGCACCTCGGGCCAGGCGGCGCGCGGCGGCGCCGGCTCCTCCTTGAGGTGCTGGAACATGAGCTCGACCGGGGTGGCGCCGGCGAAGGGCAGGCGGCCGGTGAAGAGCTCGTAGAGCACGATGCCGCAGGAGTAGATGTCGGCGCGGGCGTCGGACTCCTGCCCCTGGAGCTGCTCGGGCGAGAGGTACTGCGGCGTCCCCACGACCCAGCCCGCCTGCGTCTGCCCCGGCCCCTCCCGCTGCACCGGCCGCGCGATGCCGAAGTCCATCAGCTTGGCGTTGCCGGTGGCCTCCAGGATCAGGTTCTCCGGCTTGATGTCGCGGTGCAGCACGCCCACCGCGTGCGCCGCGGCGAGCCCCGAGCAGAGCTGCTTGGCCAGCCGCAGCCCGGCCGAGTAGGGCAGGCGCTCGGTCTCGTCGAGCAGGTAGCGCAGGGTGACGCCGCGCACGTACTCCATCGAGATGTAGGGCACGCCGTCGATCTCGCCGAAGTCGTAGGTGCGCAGGACGTTGGGGTGGGTGATCTTGCGCGCCAGCTTGATCTCGCTCTTCAGGCGCTCGAGCTGGCTCCGGTCGCCCCACAGCTCGCGTTTGAGCATCTTGAGCGCCACCAGGTCGTCGAGCTCGCGGTCCTGCGCCTTGTAGACGATCCCCATGCCGCCGGCGCCGAGGACCGAGAGGATCTCGAAGCGCTGGCCGAGGAGCGACCCCGGCGCGATGCCGGAGAGGGTGGGCTGCCCCGCCGGCGCCACCGAGGCGCCGGGCGTTTCCGGCGCGCCGCCCGGGACCGTCGCCGGCTGCACCCCCGAGACCCGCGCCGCGACGGCGCCGTCGAGGACGTAGAGCGGCTGGGTCGAGACCAGGCCGCGGCGCTCGGTGAGCTCGTAGCCGGCGGCCTCGAACTGCTCGTGCAGCTCCTGGTAGACCTCGCGCGACAGCACGATGTCGCCGGGCGCGGCCTCGCGCAGCAGGCTCTCGAGCTGCTGCACCGGCAGCCCCACCAGCCCCTGCTCCGGCTGCTCCCGCCAGTGCACCGGGCCGGAGATCACCTTGCCGGCGGCCAGGGCGACCAGGGTGCTCTCGCCGCCGGCGCCGCCGTTGAGCAGCTCGCCGGCCACCGCCAGGGCGCCGAAGGCGCGCGACGGCCCTTCGAAGGAGAGCAGGGCGCGGTGGCCGGCGATCGTCTCCAGGCGCCCGCGGCGGGCGGCGGCGGCGTTGGCCAGGCGGCGGAGGTCGCGCGACAGCAGCTCCAGCGGCTTGCGCGGGTCGGAGTCGGCCTTGGCGGCGGCGTAGCGCCGCAGCTCGACCGCCATGAGCAGGACCGACCGCTCCTCGCTCGGGCCGACCGCGGTGCGCGCCGCCTGCACCGGCTCGGGCAGGTTGCGCGACAGCTCGGTGACGTAGCGCTCCATGTCGCGCTTCTCGCGCAGCTCGGCCATCAGCTCGTTGAAGGCCTGGGCCAGGCGCCCCACCTCGTCGCCGTGCTCGGCCTCGATCCGCTGGTCGTACTGCCCCTGGCGCGCCGCCTCGGCGGCGGCCGCCAGCCGCTCGACCGGCCGCAGGGCGCGGCGGGTGACCAGCCAGGTGAGCGCCAGGGCGAGGAGGACCGCGGCGAGACCGGCCCAGAGGAGGGCCATCTCGATCCGGCGGAAAGGTGCGAGGGCGCGGTCGAGCGAGGCGAGGGCGACGGTGGCGCCGACCGGCTGGCCGCCGGCGTCGCGCAGCGGCGAGACCTGGGCCAGCCAGGGCACGCCCGCCAGCTCCAGCCGCCGCGCCGCCGCCGCGCCGTCGCCGCCGGCGAGCGTCTCCTCCAGCTGTTCGCCCAGCGCCCGCGCCGCCGCCGGCGGCAGGGTCGCGGCGACGATCCGCGGCCGGCCGCCCCCGGTGGCGACGAACGCCACGTCGGTGCGGCTCACCTCCTCCAGCTCCTTCGCCGCCGCCTCGGTGATGGCGAAGCCGGAGACCAGGTAGCCGAGGAGAGTGAAGTCCTTGGCCACCGGCACCGCGACGGCGTAGAAGAGGCCGTCCCCCTCCCGCCAGACGCCGGCGGCCTCGAACTCGGCCACCGCCTTGGCGACGAAGGGCCGCCGCGAGAGGTCCTCCCCCACCGCGTCGGGGCGGTCGGTGCGGGCGACGACCCGCCCGGCGGGATCGAGGAGGATGGCGAAGTCGAAGCCGAGGTCGCTCTGGCGCTCGTTCAGCAGGTCGAGGATCGAACCGGTGTCGCGCAGGCTCGCCGCCTCGGAGAGATAAGTGGCGAGATCGCCGTCGGCGACGAAGAGGCGCGAGATGAGCTGCAGCCGGTCGTAGCGCTGCCGCTCGAAGCTCTCCTGCACCGAGACGCTGCGCCGCAGGTCCGCCTCCACCGTGTCCTCGGCGATGCGCTGCGCGAGCAGCGAGGTGATCGCCACCGCCACGCCGACGGCGAGCAGGATCAGCACGCCGGTGATCGAGAGGATGCGGGCGGCCAGCGACAGGCCGCGGCGGCTAGTCGCGGTAGCGGTCACGGCTGCTGTAGGGCTTGCCGAGCTTGTTGAGGTGGGCGGGGAGGCGCGGGCGGGTGACCTCCAGGCGGGCGGCGATCATCCCCGGGTGCGGCAGCTCGACGTCGAGCGTCCAGGGCTCGATCTGCTCGTGCCAGACGGTGAGCTTCCCGGCGCCGGCGGGGAGGCCGGCGAGGGTGAAGTTGCCGAGCGCGTCCGGGTGGACGCGGAACGGCGTGTCGAGCACCACGACGTAGCCGACCATCGCGTGGTGGACGTTGCAGAAGACCCCCACCACCCCCGGCCGGTCGAAGCGCCGCTCCTTGCCCGGACCCTTCTGGTAGAGGCCGAGGTCGAAGGCGTGGTCGGAGGTGACGGAGAAGACGTTGTGGAGGATCGGGTCCTGGTTGGGGAAGCGCACCCGGCTGCCGGTGGTGATCGCCAGGACGCGCGGCGCGAACTGCTTCTTGCGCGTCACCATCTCGAGCGGCGCCGCCGCCGGCGCGGGACGGTGCGCCGCCGCCGGCTGGAAGGAGACGACCGCGTGCCGCAGGTCGCTCCCCGGCGCCGGCTTCCCGCCCTTGCCGAGGAGCTGGATCTTGCCGCGCAGCTCCGCGGCGGCGCCGGCGTGCGCGAGGAGCAGGAGCGCGGCGCAGGACGCGGCGCAAGCGAGCCGGCTGGGTCTCACAGCCGCCACCTTAGCGTAGCCAGCGTCTCGTCGTTGCTCGCCTCGGCGCCGGAGCCGAGGACGAAGGAGTTGTCGGCGCGCTCGACCGTCAGCTCGATGCCATCGACGATCCCCAGCCGCACGCCGAGGTCGAGCTTCTCCCACTCCCAGGCGAAGCTCGGGCTCGGCGTCAGCGGGTGGTTGCGGAAGTCGGGGTCGAGGCGCGACCAGCGGACGGCCGGGGCGACGAAGGGGAAGAGCTGCCGGCCGGCGACGGCGCCGACGAGCGGCAGGTCGAACGACCAGGCCAGCTCGGCTTCGGCGCCGGTGCGGTCGAGGCCCGCCAGCTCCTGGTCCACGACCTGCGCGAAGAAGGTGAGGCCGCCGGCGTAGAGCCAGAGGTTGGCGCCCATCTCCCGCTTCTCGTCGCCGGCCAAGTCGGGGGACGGGGTGGGGTGGTGGGCGGGACCGTCGAGGAGGTCGAGGTCGCCGCCGTAGAAGGTGCCGTGCAGCTCCACCGTCTCGGCGAGCTTCCGCCCGTAGCTCCAGGCCAGGAGGTCGAGGCCGAAGCGGCCGGCGGCGTCGCCCGCCCGGAAGCCGATCCCCGCCCCCAGCTCCAGCTCGTCGCCCAAGTCCAGGTCTTCGATCTCGGCGTCGTAGAGGACGACGATGCCACTCTTCAAGTCGGGCTGCGGGTTGGGCCGGCGGAAGGCGGGCGTGCCGTTGTCGCCGGCCAGGGCGTTGGGGTCGCGCATGAAGACCGGGTTGCCGCGCGTCGCCGAGCCCTTGACGTAGACGTAGCCCAGGTCCACGCCGACCTCGACGCCGGCGTCCTCGAAGCGGTTGAAGGCGGTCGAGACGAGGCCGTAGCTCTCGAGGTGGCGGTCGTCCTGGCGCTCGAACTTGCCGAACTTCCCGGCCTTCAAGTAGGCGCCGAGGCGCTCGGTGACGGTGGCGACCGGCGCCTCCCGACCCAGCCGCAGCCAGGCCTCGTCGACGTCCACCTCGCGGTCGGTCGAGGTGGGGTTGCGGTCGTAGCGGTCGACGAAGTCGATCTTGGCGTGCGCCGCGAAGCTCTCGCGCCAGGCGGCGTCGAGGAGCACGGTGACGCTCGAGACCTCGAGGTGGCTGCCGGCGTCCACGGTCTCGAGGAAGGCGCGGCTCTGCCCCGGCGGCAGCTCGATCGGACGGAAGGGGAAGTTGACCGGGAAGCGGTTGGCGTCGCTGTCGCGGTGGTGGGCCTTGACCTCCAGGCCGAAGTCGAAGGCGAAGCCGTCGTCGGAGGCGGCCTCCTCGGCGCTCCCGGCGGGCGCGTCCTGCGCCGCGGCACCGAGCGGTCCGGCGAGCAGGGCCACCGCCACCGCGATCCAGGTCTTCGCCATCCTCGCGCCCGTCCCCCGCATCCGCTTCATGCACCGCTCTACGCGAAAAAAGCGCCGCCAGCTTAGAGCATTCGCGGGGGCGCGGACAAGCTAAACCGGCTTCGGCATTGACGTTGCGGGCGATAGACTGGCCGCCATGCGGGCCGGTGGCGGCGTCGAGGAGGGGGTGCGCGAGCTGGTGCGGGCGCGGGCGCCGCGCGCCGCCGAGCACGCCGAGCTGGCGGACGCCCTGCCGCTGGGGAGCGGCGGCCTGGGGCTGGACTCGATCGCGCTCGTCGAGCTGCTGCTCGACTGCGAGCGGCGCTTCGGGATGCCGGCGGCGACGACGCTCCTTGCCGGGGAGCCGCTCACCGTCGGCCGGCTGGTCGAGCACCTGCGCGCCGCGGCGCCGCGGTGACGCGGCGCGCGGCGACGCTCGCCTTCGACGCCGCGGAGGGCCTGCTGGCCGTCCTGGCGACGAGCCGCCCGCTCGCCGCGCTGGCCGCCGCGGGTGCGCTCGGACGGGCGCGCAACCAGCTCTCCCGCCACTGGCCGAGCCCGCACGAGGTCCTGGTGCTCTTCCCCGAGCTGGCGCCGCCCGCGGCGGCGCGCGTCGCGGCGCGGATCGGCGGGCTCGAAGCGCGCAACCGGCTCGCGGCGGAGCTCCTCCGGCGCGCCGGTCTCCCGCCGCTACGCTCGCTGCTAGGGCCGCTCCCCGCCGGCTTCGCCGCCTTCCGCCCACCCTTCATCCTCGGGACCTTCCACGCCGGCGCGGTGCACGCGCTCGGCCCGGCGCTCGAGCGGCTCCCGGCGCAAGTGCTTGCCTTCCGCCACGGGCCGCTGTTCGCGGCCGAGCCGGGGCTGCGCGTCGAGACGACGGAAGGGGACGAGCAGCGCCGCGCCGCGGCCTTCCAGCGCGCGCTCGCGCACCTCGAGGACGGCGGCTGCGTGGCGATGGCGCTCGACGTCGCGCCGGGTCCGGCGATCCAGGTCCCCTGCCTCGGGCGCACCCTGACGCTCGCCCGCGGCCCCTTCGCCCTGGCGCGGCTCGCCGGCGCCCCGCTCGTACCGCTCCTGGCGCGCTGGCGGCGCGGCGGCGTGGAGGTGCTGGTCGGCGAGCCGCTCGCGGTGGGGACGGCACCCGACGCGGAGGGCGCCCTCGCCGCCGCCGCCGCGCGCTGGCTCGAGGACTACCTCCGGGCGTCTCCCGCGGAGCTCGGGTTGGGCTTGCTGCGGGCCCTCCTGGGCAGCGGGCTCACCAGGGTGGACGGCCGGCGGTGAAGAGGACGGCCCCGGCTAGCGCCAGCTCGCCGCCGGCGAGCGCCCCGCGGAGCGCCTGGTGGCGCGTCTTGCCGTTCGGGGTGCGCGGCAGCGTGCGCGGCGCCAGCACGACGACCGCGTCGGGCGCGAAGCCGACCGCGGCCACGATCGCGGCGGACGCAGCGGCCGCGAGCTCCGGCGGCGCTGCGGAAGCGGCGGGGTCGCGCTCCAACGCCAGCACGATCGCCTCCGTGGCGTCCGCCGCCGCTGCGGCGGGGACCCCGAAGGCCGCCGCGATCCGCACCCCGGCCACCCCCTCCGCCGCCTCCTCCAGCTCGCGCGGCGCCAGCGCCGCGCCGCCGCGCTTGAGCAGAGCGCGCCGGCGGCCGAGCACGGTGAGATGGCCGTCGCCGTCGAGCCGGCCGACGTCGCCGGTGTGGAGCCAGCCGCCGCGCAGCGCCTCGCGCGTCGCCTCCTCGGCGTCGAAGTAGCCGGCGAAGACGCCGGGACCGCGCACCAGGACCTCGCCGGCGCCGTCGCTCTCCACCGCGATCCGCACCTCGACGCCCGGCAGCGCCGTGCCGCAGGAGACGTTGCCCCGCGGATCGACCCGCAGCGGCTCGCCGGGACGCAGGGCGGTGACGCCGAGGGTGGCCTCGGCGAGGCCGTAGCCGGGGCGGACGGCTCCCGGCACGCCGAAGCGCGCCTCGAAGTCGCGGATCGTGCTCCGCCGCACCGGCTCGCCGCCGTTGGTCGCGTAGCGGAGCGCCGACAGGTCGAGGCCGCGCGGGTCGACGAGCCGGGTGGCCAGCCGGTAGGCGAAGTCCGGGGCGCCGAGCACAGTGGCGCGGACCGCCGACGCCGTCGCCAGCCAGCACGGCAGAGTACGGATCGCCGGCGGCACCAGGTGGCAGGGCGCGCCGAAGACCACCGGCCCGAGGACGAAGCGGAGGAGGCCGAGGTCGTGCCAGGGCGGTACCCAGCCGACGAAGATGTCGCCGGGTCCGAAGTCGAAGCAGTCGCGGGCGGCGCACAGCGAGGCGAGGGCGTTGCGCTGCGTGATGACGGCGGCGCGCGGCTCGCCGGAAGTCCCCGACGTGGGTTGGAGGAAGGCGACGTCCTCCTCCGTGGTGTCCGCACCACGGGGCGGCGCCGCGGCCGCGCGCGCCACGTCCGCCAGCCCGGCGCAGCGCAGCCCGGCGCCGGCGCAGGCGCGGGCGATCGCCTCGCCCGCCGGCCCGGCGGTGAGCACCAGCGACGGCCGGACTCGCGCCGCCCGGCGCGCGGCGGTCGCGGGCGGCGCCTGCGGATCGAAGGCGCAGGGAGCCGCCCCGAGGCGCTGGAGGGCGAAGAAGGCGCGGACGAAGTCCAACCCGGCCGGGATGAGCAGCGCGGCGCGGTCGCCGCGCCCGAGGCCGAGCGCGGCCAGCCCGCCGGCCAGCGCCGCCGCCTCCGCGTCGAGGCGGCCGTAGCTCAGCCGCTCCCCCTCCGCCGCGAAGGCCAGCGCGTCCGGGCTGTCGGCGGAGCGCCGCGCGAGCGCCGCGTCGAGGGTGGCGACTTCGGGCCCCAGCGCCTCCGGAGGCGCCCTCATGCCGTGAGCGCCCCGGCGACCGGCAGGTAGTGCTCGCTGTAGGTGATGACCCGCTCCACCTCGCCGCGCTCCTGGAGCAGTCGCCCGCGCCGCTCGTAGCGCAGCACGTCCCCGGGTCCCGGTGCGGCGAGCGCCGCGACGGCCGGCGCGAAGACCTCCAGGCCGGCCTCCTCGTCGGCGACCGACTCGAGCACCCCCCCGAGCTGCCGCCGCAGACAGGGGTAGCGGCGGTCGCGCGCCTCGAGCTTGGCCGCCAGCTCCGCAGCCGTCAGCCGCAGCTCGATCGCCTCGTCCTGCCGCGCCGCGGGGAGCCGCTGCACGCGGTAGCGCTCGCCGGGGCCGGGGAGCTGCGCGATGAGCGGGAACTCCACGACGTCGAGGCCCGTCATGCCGCGAGTGGCCGCCCGGACGAGCGGCAGCGTCAGGTCGTGGAGCGGGTTGTAGTGCTCGACGCTCTCGCACAGCACCTGCGCAGGCGCGTGCGCCTCGATCTCGCGCCGCACCTCGGCGGCGAGCGCGGCGAAGAAGGAAAGGTCGCGGTCGAGCAGCGCGCGGTAGAGCGCCGCTTCGGGCAGCGGCAGGAAGCGCGCCCGGTCGAGGAGGCCGAGCCAGCCCAGCACCCGCCGCGACTCGGCGACCCGCCGCGCGCCGCCGCCGTCGGTCAAGAAGAGAAGCCGCGGGCGGACGCGCTGCACGAGGCCGAGGATCGCCAGCTCGTGATTGGGGTGGCCGGTGACAACGAGGCGCCGGACCGCCGGGTCGGCGAGCGCGGCCGCCGTCACCCGGCGCTCCGCCGGGCGGCCGCCGCCAGGTTGCCCCACCACCAGGCCGCGAGGTCCCGGGCGAGCTCCAGCCGCCACCCCGCCACCGTGCGCGCCAGCAGGCCCTGCCGCGGCGGCACCCGCCGGCGGCAGTGCTCCGCCGCGGCAGCCTTCAGCTCGCGCCGCAGCGCACCGCGGTAGAAACGGCGGTGCTTCCAGTAGACCCCGGCC